>CAMWWR010000010.1 GCA_947178045.1 uncultured Clostridia bacterium | reverse complement strand
GTATATTATGTAAAGCAGAAGTGACGTACGCAGGAAGCTGTCAGTAACAGCTGCAAAATAAACAGGAAAGGAGGGGGAAGGCATGCGGTATTATGTGAAAAAAATCGTTTCTCTCATTATGGTATTGTTTCTGATCATGCTGCTGACCTTCCTCGCCTTTCAGGTTATTCCGGGGGACGGGGCAATCTCGCGGCTCGGCGTGGATGCCGAGCCGGAGGAGGTTGAGGCGCTGCGGGAATCCCTGGGGTTGAACAAAAGCCTGGCGGAGCGGTTTTTCCGCTTTCTCGGCGGCGCGGTGCGCGGTGATTTCGGCATATCCTACCAGTACAGCACGCCGGTATCGGAGCTGCTGGCGGCGCGGCTTCCGGCGACGGTCGGGCTCGCCGCCGTCTCGATCCTGATGATCGCGGTCATCTCGGTTCCGCTCGGGCTGCTCTGCTCGAAAAAGGAGGGCGGGATCGCGGACCGTGCGGTCACGCTGCTGACGCAGACGCTGATGGCCGTGCCCGCGTTTTTTCTCGGAATGCTCATCACTCTTTTTTTCGGCGTAATCTTAAAGTGGTTTTCGCCGGGCAGCTACGTCTCGCCGGGGGAAAATTTTGGAAAGTTCCTGCATTATATAATTTTCCCGGCGGCGGCGATCTCGGTTCCCAAGATCGCGATGACCGTCAAATTTTTAAAGACCTCCGTGCTGCGGGAGCGCAAGCTGGACTATGTGCGGACCGCGCGCAGCAAGGGAAATACGGAGCGCGCCGTGCTGTGGCGTCATGTGCTGAAGAACGCGCTGATTCCGGTTATCACCTTTATGGGAATGGTGATCGCGGACGTTCTCGCAGGGAGTATCGTGATTGAGAAGGTATTTAATCTGCCGGGCGTCGGCAGACTGCTTGTCGTTGCGATCGGGAACCGGGACTATCCGGTTGTCGAGGCGATCGTCGTCTACATTGCGGCGATCGTGCTGATTGTGAATTTTATCGTGGACATCCTCTACCAGAGGGTCGATCCGCGTGTCAGGATAGAATAGCCGGGCCTCGCCCGGGGATGCGGCCGCCGACAAGGCAGCCGAAAAGCGGACAGTGCGGGGAACCGGAAAGCACAAAACATCAAAAAGTGCGGGAAATCAAAAAATACGGGAGGCGCGGTATGAAAAAACGGCGCGGTTCACAACAGAATACGAAAAACTGGAGCCTGGTGCTCGGCGTCGTGCTGGTTTCCGCCGTGCTGCTCTTCGTTGTGATCGGCCTGTTCTGGACGCCTTACAATCCGACGGCGATCAGCGTAGCCCTGAAGAACAAGCCGCCGAGCCCGGCGCATCCGTTCGGCACGGACAACATGGGAAGGGATGTCCTGAGCCGCGTGATGGACGGGGCGAGCACAACGTTTTTGATCAGTCTGGTCACTGTGGCGATCGGACTTGCGGCGGGAACAGTGATCGGCGCGCTCACCGGCTATTACGGCGGGGTGGTCGATGAGCTTCTGATGCGCCTCAACGACACGCTCACCTCGTTCCCGAGCATTCTGCTCGCGCTTGTGCTGGTCAGCGTGATCGGCACCGGAAAATACAATATCATCCTCGCACTCGGCATTATTTTCATACCGAGCTTTGCCCGGGTGGTGCGCAGCGAATATATTGTGCAGAAGGAGCTCGACTATGTGAGGAATGCGAGGCTGCTCGGCGCGGGCAATCTGCGCATCATGTTTGTGCATATACTGCCGAACACGAAGCCGATCCTGCTCTCGACGATCACGATCGGCCTGAACAATGCGATACTCGCGGAGGCGGGGATGAGCTATCTTTCGCTTGGCGTGCAGCCGCCGGATGCCAGCCTCGGACGGATGCTGTCGGAGGCGCAGGCCTATCTGATGACGGCCCCGTGGACGGCGCTCGCGCCGGGGCTTATGATCGTGTTTACCGTGCTGGGCTTCAGCCTGATCAGCGAGAATCTGCGGTAAGGAAACGCTGCTTAAAGCGTTTTCAGTGCCGAATCTGCGCCGCGAAGCGGCATATTCCTTTGCAAGTCCGTGTGCAACTGACGGAGAACGAGCTGTGCCGCAAAGGTGCGGCAGCCGCGATAGAGCGGGTGGATCCGCGGAGAATGTAATGCGGGCAGCCGGAAATATACCAAGATACCGGAAAATAAACGGGAGGGAGGATATCACATGAGCGGAGAGAAAAACGGCAAAGCGGCGGAGCGCCTGCTGGAGCTGGACGGAGTGGCGGTCGGCTTTCCGATGCGGCGGCATGAGATGAGTGTCGTGACGCACGGGGTATCCTTCCATGTCGACCGCGGCGAGGCGCTCGGCATCGTCGGCGAATCCGGCTCAGGCAAGAGCGTCAGCATGCTGGCGGCGCTCGGACTGCTCGGAAACGGGGGGCGGGTGGTTGAGGGAAGCATCCGGTTCTATCCGGGCGACGGTTCCTCCCTGGAGCTGAACCACCTGACGGAGAAGGAGCTCTGCGCGGTGCGCGGCGATGACATTTCCATGATCTTTCAGGAGCCGATGACCTCCCTGAATCCGGTTATGACGATCGGAGCGCAGGTGGAGGAAATGCTGCTTCTGCATGACGACGCGCCGAAGGAGGCGCGCAGGGAGCGCGTGCTCGCCATGCTGGGCGAGGCAGGGCTCTCCGGCGTCGAGGAGCTGTATGAAAAATACCCTCACGAGCTTTCGGGCGGAATGCGCCAGCGCGTGATGATCGCCATGGCGATGCTTCTGCGCCCGCGCCTTCTGATTGCGGACGAGCCGACGACGGCGCTGGACGTGACGATCCAGGCAAAAATTCTGGCGCTTTTGAAAAAGTTTCAGGAGGAATACGGCACGACGATTATTCTGATCTCCCATGATCTCGGCGTGATCCGGAGCGTATGCAGCCGGGCGGTCGTCATGTGCGCGGGGGAGGTGGTCGAGCAGGGTCGGGTGGAGGAGCTGTTCGAGCATCCGCAGCAGGAATATACGAAGCGCCTGCTCGCGGCCGCGCTCGGCAAGGGAAGCGTGCTGCAGCGGGAGTCCGCCCCGGGAGAGCAGATGGCGGCGGTCGTCCGGGACTATTCCGTGTACTATGAGGAACGGGCGAAAAAACTGTTTGCCGCCAGGGAGAAGCGCGAGGTCGTAAAAGGCGTTTCCTTCGATGTCCGCGAGGGGGAGATCGTCGGCATTGTTGGAGAATCCGGCTGCGGCAAATCGACCCTCGCAAAGGCGATGGCGGGGCTCAATCCGCTCACCGCGGGGGAGCTCACGCTCGCATGCAGCCGGCCGCAGATGGTGTTCCAGGACCCGTACGGAAGCCTGAACCCGGCGAAGACCATCGGCTGGCTTCTGACGGAGCCGCTGCGCATCGGACGCGTCGGAACTAGGGAGGAGCGCCGGGCGAGAGCGTGCGAGATGCTGCGGAAGGTGGGGCTGGAGGAGGAATATTACGACAGGTATCCGGGCACGCTCTCGGGCGGACAGCGGCAGAGGGTTGCTATCGCGATGGCGCTCATGCTCCGGCAGAAGCTCATCCTGCTCGACGAACCGGTATCCGCGCTGGATGTCACGGTGCAGGAACAGATTCTGATCCTGCTGGTCGGGCTCCAGAAGGAATTCGGGCTCTCTTACCTGTTTATCTCGCACGATATGAACGTAATACACCGGCTCTGCGACCGGGTGCTTGTCATGTACCGCGGAGAGATCGTGGAGAGCGGCAGCACGGACGAGGTGTTTCGAAATCCGCAGCACGAATATACGAAGAAGCTGCTGGAGGCGAGACTGTAATATTTCAGGAAACGCTGAGTAGAGCGTTTCCTGTGCCGGATTTGCAAAAGAGGCTTTGCATTGAACTGCTGCAAAAAAATTTTTCCGAAGCTCTTAAGTTTTTACCATATTTAGCCGATATAATAAGAACAGAAGCTGTGCGCAGCGAGGAAGAAATGACTCCGGCAGAGTCGGGCAGGGATTGAGGAATTGCGGTTCCACGGAAAAAGGGAAGCTTGCAGACACGTTCAGGGGAAAGGGAGATGCTTATGAAAGTCGGCGAGGGACATTATTACATCAATCCGAATATAACGGAGCAAAGTACAAAACAGCAGGGGAAAACCATATTTGCGGGCAATCTCAATCAGCCGCAGAGTCCGTTTTCCAACAAGGGCCTTTTCGGAAGCCGGCAGGAGGATAACGCGATCGAGCGCCGCCGGGAGGAGGCCGTAAAAAAGGCGATCAAGTTTGTGACGGACGCCTGGGCGGGCGAGTCGGCGCTGGATGACAGCGTCGCACAGACAAAGGAAACGCTGCAGGGCCTGGAGGATGCCTCCCTGGAGATTATTCAGACCCGGAAGGGCTACGAGGAGCAGATCGCGGAGTATGAGAACGATCAGAATCTGACCGCAGAGGAGAAGGAATCGGCTACAGCTTCGCTTCGCGAGGCGGTGGAGAATGCGGACCGGCAGCTGGACGGCAATGCGAAGGCGCTGTCCGCAGGGCGGAAAAGCCTGGAGGATACGAAGCTTGAGCGTCTGAAGGAGCATCCGATGGTGGATGCCGTCGCGCATGAGCAGGAGGCGCTGAAGACCGCCGCAAAGGATGCCGCTTATTCGATGATGCAGGAGGGCGTAAACAACATCGACGAGAAGATCGAAGAGGTTGTCAAGAAGGCCGAGGAGAAGAAGAAAGCGGCGGACGAGGAGAAGGAGGCCGAGGCAGCGCGCCGCGAGCGCGAGGAGGCAATGAAGCCGGAGAAGAGCTCCTCGAAGGAAAGCAATACGCTGCAGAGCACGTCGTCGTCCAAAATCTCCGAGCAACAGCAGCAGGTAAACCGGCAGCTCGACAAGATCCGCAGGGAAAATCTGCTGACGCAGGACGATATGCTCGGCATGCTCGTGGATTCCCGAATCTGACAGGATAAAAAAATACATTGCAAAATAGAGGAAAACGTAGGATAATAGACACCATGACGTTTGAAAATTCGAGGGGTGCGCTATGATCCGAAATTACATAAGGAAATATAAATACAGCTATCTGATCGGAATGCTGATTCTTCTGGCCGTCGATTATCTCGGACTTTTTATCCCGCAGTATACGGGAGAGATCACCGACGGCCTGCGCGGAGGAATGGGCATAGAGGGAGTTCTGCGGCTGATCGGCAGAATTCTCCTCGTGGGCGCCGGTATGGCGCTCGGCCGGTTCGGATGGCGGTATTTTATTTTTGGCGCGGCGAGGAAGATCGAGTACGAGCTGCGCGGGGAGATGTTCGAGCATCTGAGCGGGCTGTCCATGCGCTATTACAACGAGCATAAAACCGGAGATCTGATGGCGCATTTTACAAACGACCTGAGTGCAATCCGGATGTCCATGGGGCCGGCGGTCATCTCGACCTTTGACGCGGTCGTTATGACGGTCATGGTGATTGCAAAAATGATTTTCCATGTCAGCCTCAGCCTTACTCTGCTCGCCTGTATCCCGATGCTGTTCATTCTTGCCGGGGGAATCTACTACGGCAAGGCGGCGGAGCGGCGGTTCGACGAGAAGCAGAAAGCCTTTTCCGACATGACGGATCAGGTGCAGGAGAGCATCTCCGGCATACGGGTCATCAAGGCGTTTGTGCAGGAGAAAATGGAGAGGGAGGCCTTCGCGGAGGCAAACCGGAACAATAAAGAAAAAAATCTGCGCGTCGTCCGGCTGCAGGCGATCGTCATGCCGCTGCTGGATGTGATTATCGGTATTTCCAGCGTGATCACGCTGTTTTACGGAGGAAGTCTGGTGCTGCGGGGAAAGATTACCGCGGGCCAGTTTGTCGCGTTCTCCTCTTATGTAAATATGCTTGTCTGGCCGATGCTGGCGGTCGGGGACAGCATCAATTCGTTTTCCCAGGGCTTTGCGTCCATGAAGAGAGTGGAGGCAATCTTCCGTGAACAGCCGGAGATTGTCGACGGCCCGGCGGCGGCCGGCGGGCCGGAGCGGCTGCAGGGAAGGATATCCGTGCGGGGGCTGACCTTCTCCTACCAGACAGGCCCGGAGCGGAGTGCGGCGGACGACTCCGGCATGGAGCGGGACGGCGCACGGCAGGCTGCGGGAGCTGACGGAACGGGCGCGGACGGACCTCGGAGCGAGCCGGTCGTGATTCCTCCCGCGCTGTCCGGCCTCAGTCTTGAGATCGCAAGAGGGGAGACGCTGGCTATTCTCGGGCGCACCGGCAGCGGCAAAACGACCTTTGCCAATCTTCTCGTCCGCATGTACGACGTGGAGGAGGGAATGCTGCGCATCGACGGTCATGATCTCCGCGCGATTCCGCTCGCGGTGCTGCGGGAGTCGATCGCCTATGTGCCGCAGGACAATTTCCTGTTTTCGGACACGCTTCAGACCAATATTGCCTTCGGCGTGAGAAAGCTCTCCGACGTGCCGGAGGAGGTGTTCCGGGAGGGCGAGGCGTCCTCGCGGATCTTTATGTCGCACAAGGAGCGGCTGGAGGAATATCTGGAGCAGGATTTCTTCCGCTCAAAAAACCGGATGGACGAGGCGTACAACGATCTCGGGCCGGTGACCGAGGCGGCGAAAAAGGCGTGCATTCACGACAATATCATGGATTTTCCGAAAAAATATTCGACGATGGTCGGGGAGCGCGGCGTGACGATCTCCGGCGGGCAGAAACAGCGCAGTTCCATCGCGCGGGCTCTGATGAAGGACGCGCCGATCCTGATCCTGGACGATGCCCTCTCGGCGGTCGACACGGATACGGAGGAGAAAATCCTCCGCAATCTGAAGGAGGAGCGCGCGGGCAGGACAACCATCATCATCGCGCACCGCATCTCGACCATTCAGAATGCCGACCACATCCTTGTGCTGGAGCAGGGCAGGATGGCGGAGTACGGCACACACGAGGAGCTTTTACAGGCGGGCGGCATCTACGCGCAGCTCTATGAGAAGCAGCAGCTGGAAAAGCAGCTGGAGACGGCATAGCAACGGGCGGACGAGCCGGAAATGAGGTTTACCAGTTATGGACAGAAAAGAGATCGATATAGAAAAATCCGCGGGCCGCGGCGTGTTCCGGCGGCTGCTCGCGTACGCGAGGCCGTACATGCACTGGATGTTTTTCTCCCTTGTGCTCGTGCTCTTTATCACGATGCTCGAGCTCTACCGGCCGATCATTGTCGGGAAGGTGATCGACCTGTTTATGGATCAGGCGTCCTTCGCGGCCGTCCGGAATCAGGGACTGCTCTATCTGGCGGTGCTGCTCGCGAGCTTCGCCTGCAATTTCCTGCAGACCTGGGTTCTGCAGCTGACCGGGCAGAGCATCATTTATAATATCCGCGAGGAGGTATTTGACCATGTCACCCGGCTGTCGCTCCGCTTTTTTGACATTACGCCGGTCGGCAGGATCGTGACGCGCGTCACGAACGATGTGGAGGCGCTGCACGAGATGTACGCCAATATTCTTGTCCGGCTGATTAAAAATGTGGTAAAAATCGTCGGGCTTGCGGCGATGATGCTCGTGCTCAACGTGCGCATCGCGCTGTTTTCCTTTGCGCTCCTGCCGTTCATTGTAGCGCTGACAGTGCTGTTCAAAAGGATTTCGAGAATGACCTACCGGATCACGCGGACGAAGCTCACCGCGCTCAACACCTATCTCTCCGAGCATCTCTCGGGCATGCGGGTGATCCAGATCTTCGCACGCGAAAGGGAGAAGAACGCGGAGTTCGGCCGGAAAAACAAGGATCTGTACCGGGCGAATTACCGGGAAATGATGGTGTTTGCGGTTTTTCGCCCGAGCATCTACTTCCTCTCGATCATCGCGCTCGTCAGTATCATATACACGGGCAGTGCCTCGGTTCTGGAGGGCGTGATCACGGTCGGAACCCTCTATACCTTTATCGAATACATCAACTCGTTCTTCCAGCCGATTCAGGAGCTGGCGGAGCAGTTCGGCACGCTTCAGTCGGCCATGGCGTCGGCGGAAAAAATATTCACGCTGCTCGACGAGGACACGATGATCCCGGAGCCGAAGCAGCCGGTATCTCCGGAGAAGCTCCGGGGGCGGATCGCGTTCGAGCATGTATGGTTCGCGTATCAGGGCGAGGAGTGGATTCTGAAGGATGTCAGCTTTACGATCGAGCCGGGCTCCAGGGTGGCGTTTGTTGGTGCGACCGGCGCGGGCAAATCCTCGATCCTGAACCTGATCGGGCGCTATTACGACATTCAGCGCGGACGGATTACCGTGGACGGCATCGATATCCGCGAGCTGGATAAATCGCGGCTGCGGGCCGCCATCGGGCAGGTGCAGCAGGATGTATTTATTTTTACCGGGGACATCGGCGGTAATATTCGCCTGAAGAATGCGTCCATCACGGACGATCAGGTGGAGCAGGCCGCAAAGTATGTTAATGCGGACGAATTTATCCGCAGGCTTCCGGGCGGCTACCGCGAGCCGGTGACGGAGCGCGGCAGCACGCTTTCCGCAGGCCAGAGGCAGCTGCTGTCCTTCGCGCGCACGCTGGCCTTTGACCCGTCCATCCTTGTTATGGACGAGGCCACGGCCAACATTGATACGGAGACGGAGCTGCTGATTCAGGAGGCGCTGGAGAAGCTGATGAGGGGGAGGACGACGATCATGGTCGCCCATCGTCTCTCAACCATTCAGCATGCGGACAAGATTATCGTCATGCACAAGGGCGAGCTGAGGGAGAGCGGCACACATCAGGAGCTGCTGGCCCGGAACGGAATCTACAAAAAGCTGTACGAGCTGCAGCTGCACAAGGAGGCTGACGGCAGCGGCCGGACAGCTCAGAAGAAAGGAGAGGGTAGAGAATGAGGAAGAATGCGGAAAAACCAAGGGCTCTGGGAGAGAACAGAGCCGGGAGGAGAGCAGGCGGACAGAGAACAGGGAGCCGGAGGATACTGGCCCTGCTGCTGGCGGGAGTGCTTTCGGCGGGCGCGCTGACCGGCTGCGGCGGAAACGGGGGGAAGACGCCGGCCGATCCGACAACACCGGCGCAAGCGACCCCTGCTGCAGAGCCGACGACACCTGTAGAACCGACGCCGACTCCGGAGCCGACGGCAACGCCGGAACCGACGCCGACCACCGAGCCGACGGCTGTTCCGGAGATCCAGTACGAGATTCCGGATATACCGCCAGAGAGCTTTGAAATTCCGGAAAACGATTCGCTCGCGTTTGTCAGGGATATGAAAATCGGCTGGAATCTCGGAAATTCGTTTGACGCCATAGACTGCAATGTGAAGGATGAGCTTGCCTACGAATCGGCATGGTGCGGGGCGAAGGCGTCGCTGAGGCTGATTCAGGCCATAAAGGAGGCGGGTTTTCAGACCATCCGCATTCCGGTGTCCTGGCACAATCATGTGACGGGGGACGATTACCGGATCAGTGAGCCGTGGATTGCGAGAGTGCAGGAGGTCGTCGATATGGCGCTTGATGAGGGGATGTATGTCATCCTCAATATCCATCATGACAACAGTACGGAATTTATGTATCCGACCACCGAGTATCTGGAACAATCGACGCATTATGTGACCTGCGTGTGGGAGCAGATCGCCGCGCGCTTCGCGGACTATGATGATCATCTGATTTTTGAGACGCTGAACGAGCCGAGAATGGTCGGGACGAATTTCGAGTGGTGGCTCAACGGGAACGATGACTCCTGCAAGGATTCCGTGGCGGCGCTCAACGAGCTGAATCAGGTGATTGTGAACACCATCCGCGCGTCGGAGGGCAATAATGCGCAGCGCTACATTATGGTGCCGGGCTACTGCGCTTCGCCGGACGGAGTGCTCAATTCCGGCTTTGTGCTGCCGGAGGACAGCGCCGAGAACAAGCTCATCGTCTCTGTGCACGCCTACTCGCCTTATGATTTTGCGTTGAACGAAAACGGCACCGCAGAATTCGATTGGAAAAAGAAGAGCGACCTGGTCGGCTTTACCAGCTTTATGGATAATCTCTACAAAAAGTTTATCAAGAACGGCATTCCGATCGTGATCGGGGAATTCGGAGCCCGCGCGAAGAGCAATACGCAGGCGCGAATTGATTTTTCCACCGCCTACGTCGCGGCGGCGCGCGCGCGCGGAATCACCTGCTGCTGGTGGGACAACAACGCGTTCGTCGGCAAAGGGGAACTTTTCGGCCTCATCGACCGCAAGGCGCTGAAGTGGAGATTTGGGGAGATTGTGCCTGCGCTGATGAAGTACGCGGAATAAAGAAAGCAGAATGACAGGATGCAGACAGCGGCGGCAGAAGGAAGAGAAGCCTTCTGCCGCCGCTGTTTATGCGCAGGAGCGTCAGCGGAAAATCGAGGACAGGAAATTGTTCAGTCCGCTGCGGATGGCGGTGGAGTCGTGATCTGCGCCCGGTATCTCGTACCAGACATGCTCCACCCCGTTTTCGGTCATAATCCGATGGTAGCTTTCCGGGAATTTACCGACGGTCTTGTCGCTGTCGCCGCAGCAGACCATCAGATACGGAACCTCTGCGGAGGCGTCGAACACGAGCTCCTCCTCCTGGAACTGTCCCGGATGGCTCATCGCCCAGTCCCTGCCGGGCGTCAGACCCGGAGCCGGCGAGATAGCGCCGACGCTGCTGAACAGATCCGGGCGGGAGAAGCCGATGAACAGGCTTTCTCTGCCGCCCATGGAGAAACCTGCGATCGCGCGGTTTTCCCGGTCGGTCAGCACGGAGAAATTCTCTTCGATATACGGGATCAGATCGTTGACCAGGTCGTTGATAAAATTATCGTAAGGGGCGACCGCCTCGGCGGTGAAGGCCGGAGCCTGCGCCGGATCGGTTTTGGCGTACATATCCGGCAGCACGATGAGCATCTCCTTTGCCAGACCGTCCGCGGCAAGGTTCGCGGAAATCTCCGGAATTTTGCAGCTCGCGTCCTGGATAAGCGTATATTCATTTCCGAAGATGCCATGCAGCAGGTAGAGTACCGGATAGGTTTTCTCATCGCTGTAATTCGGAGGCAGCAGGATGCTCACGCCCCGGTCCAGCCCGGTCGTCTTTGAGGCATAGGTCTTGTGGATCACCGTCCCGTAGGCGGTATCCGCTCGCTTTTTCGAAACCTCGTCCGGGCAGAGGGCGGAAAAGCCATCCGGCAGGGTGCCGGATTCGGTCGGATTTGACTCGGCGGTCGGGTCAGCCGCGGGTTCGGTCGGGGCCGGTTCAGCGGTTGGATCGGCTGCCGGTTCCGTCGGGTCCGGCTCAGCGGTTGGCTCGGCCGCCGGTTTGGTTGGAGCCGGTTCGGTAGTTGGCTCGGTCGCCGGTGTGGTTGGTTCCGGTTCAGCAGTTGGCTTGGTCTCTGGTGTGGTCGGATTTCCCGCGGCGTCCGGTGTTGCCGACAGCTCCGGCTCCCGGGTCGGGTCCGCCTGCGGCTCTTTCTGACCGCAGGAAGCGAGCAGCGCGGCGGAAAGAGTAAGGAAAAGAAATTTTGCAGTGCGCTTCATGAATTTACCTCCCATATTATCAGTGTGTTCTCATTGCGCACAATTTGCTATGGACGGCGTCCCCCTTATGCCGGGCGCAAATTGGCGCAGGTATAATTTCTGACAATATTATACCGGACACGCACGGGGGACGTAAAGTCCGCAGACGCCTGACAGCAGGTAATGCTAAAAGAAAAACAGAATATGTCAATTTTTGATCCGGGCGGACCGGCGCATCGGCGGCACGGCGGGCAGGAAAGAAAAAAATCTTCCTTGCCCGGTTTACCGCCCCGGAGAGAGCAGTATTTTCAGCGGCTTGACGATGGAGCATTCGCCGCCGTTGAGGAGAAATCCGGCTTCCAGGTTGGAAGGATTCAGGTCCGCCAGCAGCTTCCGCAAATGATGCGACGGGACGTCGAGCGCGGAATCGCTCCACATACATACGGCAGCTCGAATCTCTGTGTCCCCGCTTTCCGCAAGGGTCCGGACAAAGGCTGCCTCGTCCGCAGTGCTGCCGGAAGTGACATCGTGGTTGGCGAAGCAAAAAATGCGCTCCCCGGAGGTCAGTACGGCGACAGCCTGCTCGGCGGACGGGTCGGAGCTCAGGAGCTCGCGGGCCTGCTCCCGCAGCTTTTCAAACCCGGCTGGAAATTTGTTTATGCTCATGAATTCTGCACCTGCTTTCGTGAAAAATTTTACGCCCTCTGTATAATGCATTGGAAAGGGCCGGTAGAAGCATTATAGCATGCAAAGGAAAATCTGTCCATGATTTGCCTGCTGGCTGCAAGACAAACGCACGAGTGCCCCCATGCGTTTGCTGCGGAAAAAAATTTGAAAAAACTTGACACAGAGGGTAAATCGTGGTATTCTGTTAACGCTGTGAGTAAATCACAAGGAAGCAGAGTATCCGCTCTCACCCCCAGCAGAAGGCGAAAGGGTTTATGATGTGTATTGCGGCAGGAGGCCCGGAGCGGGCTGCGTCCTGCTGTTGTAAGGCGGATGGCGATGCTGTCCGCTCTTTTTATGCGCAGGGAGGAGAAGCTTCCCTGCTTGATCGCAGGGGAAAAGTGTTCCCCCTGCCCGATTGACCATAATCAATGGAGGTGCAAGACTATTAGCGATTTAATGATTAACGAGCAGATCAGAGACAGGGAAGTTCGACTGATCGGAGAAAACGGAGAACAGCTTGGTATTATGTCGGCCAGGGAGGCGTATAAGCTTGCTCAGGACGCAGAGCTTGATTTGGTGAAGATCGCACCGACCGCAAAGCCGCCGGTCTGCAAGATCATTGATTACGGAAAGTATAAGTATGACATGCTCCGAAAGGAGAAGGAGGCCCGGAAGAAGCAGAGAATCACCGAGATCAAGGAGATCCGCCTCTCGCCGAGCATTGATGACAACGATCTGAACACAAAGGCGCACCAGGCCAGGAAGTTCATCACGAAGGGGGATAAGGTCAAGATCTCCCTGCGGTTCCGCGGGCGCGAGATGGCGCACATCAATTCGAGCCGGCAGATCCTCGACACCTTCTTCGAGAAGCTCTCGGACATTGCGGTTGTTGACAAGCCTGCAAAGGTGGAGGGAAGAAGCATGATTATGTTTCTTTCGCAGAAGCACTGATTGGTTAATGACATTTTGACTGAGTCAGGATGTGTTAAATAAAATGGGCGGCAAGCCCGCAAGAGATTAAGGAGGAATTATCATGCCGAAGTTAAAGACAAGCAGAGCAGCAGCAAAGCGTTTTTCAAAGACCGGTACGGGAAAGCTGAAGAGATTCAAGGCTGGAAAGCAGCATATCTTAACGAAGAAGTCGCAGAAGACCAAGAGGAATCTCAGAAAGGCCACCATGACCGATTCGACGAACGTTAAAAATATGAAGAAGATTTTACCATATCTGTAAGATTGGCGTAAGGAGGGAAAGACAATGGCAAGAGTGAAGGGCGGATTAAACGCTAAAAAGAAGCACAATAGAGTTTTGAAGCTGGCGAAGGGCTACAGGGGCGCCAGAAGCAAGCAGTACCGCGTTGCGAAGCAGTCTGTCATGAGAGCGCTGACATCCTCGTTCGCCGGACGCAGAGAGAGAAAGAGACAGTTCAGACAGCTCTGGATCGCGCGTATCAACGCGGCATGCAG
>CAMWWR010000009.1 GCA_947178045.1 uncultured Clostridia bacterium | reverse complement strand
CCGCCGTCCTCGTCATACCAGAGGCTCCACCCGTATGCAAACACCGAATGATTGACATAATTGCTTGCCGGCGCTGACAGAATATTCAAAATTACCGGTCTTCCCCTGTTAATTTCGTTCTTTGTTGTGTTCCATGTCCTCAGCATGTCACTATCCACATTCAAACCTGCATTAAAACGACGAATACACGTCCGGGCAAACGATTTCAAAAATCCCGGATAAATTTGATAATTTATGTTTTCGCCCTTCGCTCTTACATATCTGCTCTCAAGGGCTGTCTTCTTGCACCGGCTCCCTCTGGAATCAAAATCAATGCCATCGACGTATTTCAGATGATGGTGCAAAACCGCGGCAACCGCATACACAGAACATGCATTCCGTCCCACGATCTTATAACCCTCAAAAGGAATGCGGAATGATTTGTTGAAATGATACTTCTTATTCGGATTCCGCCGCATCAAATACTGATATGGCAATGTAATATAGCTCCTGGTTCTTTTCGCTGCTAATTGCATCCCCCGCGCTCCTTTCTCCGACACCGGACACCGGGTCGGAACCTCTTCCGGAAATAATAACGGACATGAAACAGACCGGCCAGTTTCCGGAAACTGCTTTTATTATACACTGTCCTTTCGACAATTGAAAGTATCAAGCTGTATAATTTTTCTTACACTTCCTGTCGTTTTCATTCATATTCCGTTTTTTGAATAATATAAAAGATTATATGTGCAAAATTGCGGTTACTTCAAAAACGTATTCGAGTGCAAAAAGAAGCTATGTACAGAAAGGCAGATTTCTATCTGCAAGTCAAATTTCTATCTGCTTTTCCTGATCGAAGGACGCTCCTTCTCTTCGACAGTTCCAAAAACCGGGAAACGCTGATGAAAGCATTTCCCGGTATCAGATCATCGCAAAACAGCATCTTTCCCGACAGATTCAAAACCCTCTGAACGAGGATTTGCACATGCCTTAATCGCCGCAGAGCACTGCAGCTGTCACTCTGCCTCCCCCGTCATTTTCGATCTTCAGCGTTCCGCCGCACTTCTCGCAGAGAATACGGCAGATATACAGCCCCAGCCCGAAATGCGTCTTGTCCGGCTCCTTCTCGTCGCGGAAGAACGGGTCTGCCGCACTGCGGAGCGCCTCCGCGCTGAAGCCGCCGCCATCGTCCGATACCGTAAGCCGAAGGCATCCGCCCCACACAACACAGCTCACCGAGACGCAGTCCGCAGCATAGCGGCACGCATTGGAAATCAGATTTTCATAAATCTGAAACACCAGCTCCTCGTCAAGCTGCAGCACACCCTCCCCCTGCCATTCGAGTGCAAACTGTTTTCCGCTGCAGAGCAGCCTTCCCGTTTCGAAAAAGCTGTGCTTGAGCCGCTCCGCCGCAATCGGCTGCGGGTTCGGCACGATATCCCCGAGCTTCTGAACCGAATTCATCGTCTGCGTATAGTGCTCCAGACGCACGATCTGCCCGTTCATCATTCCGAGCACCTCCAGAAGCTTCTTTTCCGATATGTTTCCGCCCGGAACATACTTTTCCAGAAAATCCGCATAGCCGCGCAGCACGGTCAGCGGCGTGCGCAGATCATGGGAGAACGCGGCATTCAGCCGCTTCCTCTCCTCCAGAGAACGCCAGAGCTGGCGATTGCTGTCATAGAGTGCGGAGCGCATCTCATCAAACGCCCCGCAGAGCATGCCGAATTCATTCGGCTTATCATACTCCAGCCGAAAATCCAGCTCATTGTCCGCAATCCGCTTTGACGCGTTTAACAGCAGATTGATCGGAGTTCTCAGCTCCCGATTATAAAAGATTTTTCCGGTCAGCGCCGCACTGAACAAAATCCATCCCGGTATCAGAAAAAACTGAAAAAGCGCAACAGCCGAATTAATGGTATCCAGCGACTCCGGTTCCACTCTCCCTACATAATCACCGATCAGCGTTCCGTTCTCGTCATACCACATTTCATAATAATATTCTACTTCATCCGGGTCAATATCCGCATACTGGGCAACACACCAGTCCTGCAGATAATTCGTAACAACGCCGATCAGGAAAGAACCCGCAAATGCCAGAATAATACACAGCGGAACATAGAGGCCAAACCGCCATTTCAGCCCTGCAAAACGGTCCTGCAGAGCCTTTTTCCGCTTCTTCCAGCGAGATTTTGCATCCTCGAAACGACTGCTTCCCTGCCTCTTCTTTTCCCGCCGGTTTTTTTCTTTCCTTTTTTGTCTGTCCCGGAACCATCCGCCGACCCTTCTGCCGCACGCGGCCCCCTTCTCTTGCAGCCGCCTCTTCCATCCGCGGACTCCTCCTCCGCAGTTTTCTTCCCTTCGCTTCTCCTTTCTTCGTTCTATCCAGCCGCGAAGCCCCCCGCTCCAGCCTTTTTCTCTGCATATCTCCTGTCTGCTCTTGGCCCAGCCGCGAATACGGTTTCTTCGGCTTATTTCCACTTCATTTTTCCCGTTTTCGTCTTCCCCTGCTTTGCTCTTGTTGCTCAAGTCTTCCCTCTCCCCGTTTCGTTTTGCCTGCTGCATCGTATTTTCACTTTACCCATTTGTAACCCATGCCCCACACCGTTTCCAGATGGTTCTCCTCCTGGTGCTTTGACAGCTTTGCCCGTATGCGCCGGATATGCTCGGCGACGACCGCACTGTCGCCCTCGGCATCGTAGCCCCATATTTTCTCGTAGATCCGTTCCTTGTCAAATACCTGTCCGCAATTCAGGGAAAGCAGCTCGACGATCTGAAATTCCTTTTTGGCGAAGTCCATCACTTCGCCGTCTACCGCGACTGTTTTTGCTGAATAATCGACGGTCATACGCCCGAAAAAGCGGACATTTTTCTGCGCCTCACCGCG
This sequence comes from uncultured Clostridia bacterium, assembly GCA_947178045.1. Taxonomy (GTDB): domain Bacteria; phylum Bacillota; class Clostridia; order Lachnospirales; family Lachnospiraceae; genus RGIG4057. The sequence goes on along the minus strand of CAMWWR010000009.1, from coordinate 11,203 downwards.
GTGATCTCTGCGAATATGCGCTGCCACCCGCGCACCGAGCTCATCAATGGAAAATGGCTTGAGCATGTAGTCGTCCCCGCCCGCGGCGAAGCCCGCAATCTTATCGCTGTCCTCGATCCTCGCCGTCAAAAACAGAATCGGGCAGGAAACATAATCGCGAATCTGCCTGCAGACGCTCAGTCCGTCACCGTCCGGCATATTGACATCGAGCAGGATCATATCCGGATTTTTCTTCATGTTTTCAACAGCCTCCCTGCCGTTTCGCGCCGTTATCACCTCATAGCCGTTTATTTCAAAATAGTCCTTGAGCAGGCTGACCACATCCGGCTCGTCGTCCGCCACCAAAACTCTGTACATAAAATCACTTCCGTCCCCTGTTTATTTCTGCCGTGCATCGCACGGATGCTGCAATTTGCGGTTTACAATCTGTCGCTTTGTACTTATCTTTCCGGAAAACACTTTTTCCAACCAACGAGAACACTTTCCCCCGTCTCTGTAATACGCTCCAGAACCACCACAAATTTTTCCTTTGTCATCCCCGGCGGCATAAAGCTCATTTCAATCTCTCTGCCCCAAATATATTTATACTTTTGCATGAGTTCTTCTACTCTGTCTGCTGTTTCCTGATCTGTCATTTTTTCCTCACATTCTGCTGCCGGCAAGCAGCTCTGCACTCAAGGCGGATTTTATACAGCAACATAACTTCCTGACTTCCTGACTTGAAAGCTCTTGCTTTTCATTTTATCCGTGCAGATTGCAAGTATGCCGCAAATACTTCAATACTCCGCCACAGACAGAATACCACGAATTTATCAACTTTTCATCAACAAACGAATTTACCAGCCCGCCAGCACCACACTTGCGGCCAGTCCGCTGACAGTCGCCAGCAGCGCTCCCGACAGAGTCCAGCGAGTTTTATTTACCTTTGCCGCGATAAAATAGACGGACATTGTATAAAAAATGGTTTCCGTACAGGACATGGAAATAGAGGCAATGCGCCCAATCAGAGAATCTGTTCCGTACTTCTGATAGATGTCCAGCAGCAGCCCCGTCGCCGCTGAGGAGGAAAACATTTTTACAACCGACAGCGGGATGAGCTCCACCGGAAAGTGAAGAAGCTTCGCAACGGGAAGCAGAAGCTGGCCGAAGGCATCCAGCGCTCCCGATGCGCGCAGAATCCCGACTCCCATCATCAGCCCAATGAGCGTCGGCAGAATTGTCACAACCGTGGACAGCCCCTTTTTAGCTCCTTTGACAAACTCGTCATAGACAGGAACCTTCATCAGCAGGCCGAATCCGACCACATAGAAAAAAATCAATGGCATAATATAATCCGATAAATATACAAGAAATCCCATAAAAGCCTCCGTCGAAAGCAGCGCGGGCGGCGGACAAAGCACAGCCCTTCTTCTGCTATATTTATTCCTTCGCCGAAGGCTTTATGCGAATCTTTCCGGTTTGTATCCAATATTTTGCCTGAAAATTGCGGACTTTCGCCATATCAATTCGCCATATCAAAAGGAAGGACACAGAAAAAACTGACAAAAGACCTGTTAAAGCAGGCCCCCTGTCAGTCAAAGAAGTTTTGGCTGCCGAACCGGTAAATTAGGGAAACGCTGATTAAAGCGTTTCCCGCGCCGGATTTGCGCCGCGAAGCGGCATATTCCTTTGCAAATCCGTGAAGCCTCTGAAAGAGGCTTTGCATCTTTGCCGGAGGCTCTGAGGAAGCGATGATTTAATCAGCGCTTCCTTAGAATTGCCGTACAAAAAGATCACTCTTCTCCAGAAATTCCTCGATGGTGTCAAAACCCAGCCGGGAGAGGAGCTCCATGACAAACGGGTTTTCCAGCGGAGTCCTGTACTCCGCTTTTTCTGCGTACTGCTCGACGTTCCGCTTTCCCTCGTCCCTGTCAAGAATTGCCTTGGGGCCGCCCACGCAGCCGCCGTTGCAGGCCATCCCTTCAAAAAAGTTCGCCGTTGCCTCTCCGTTTTTCAGCCGTTCGATCATGGCGCGGCAGGCCGGCACTCCATCCGCCTGCTCCGCCCGTACCTCGATGCTCCGCGACGGATTCAGCTGCTTCACCGTCTCCTTCACTGCCTGGCTGACCCCGCCGGTTCTCGCGTAGATCCTCCCGGCCCGGGAGGAATGCTCCTTGTCGTCCTCCCCCAGCAGCTCCGGCCGGAGCTCGGCGGCCTCAAACATATCCTTCACCTCGCGGAAGGTCAGAACATAATCCACCGCATCCGCAATATCCGGCTCCCGCGCCTCCTTTTTCTTCGCGATGCACGGCCCGATGAACACCGTCACCGCACCGGGATGCAGCTGTTTTACCACGCGGCCCGCGGCGATCATCGGCGAGACGGACGCCGGTACATGGGGCATCAGCTCGTGATACAGGTTGCGGATCAGAGAAATCCACACCGGACAGCAGCAGCTTGTCAGCTGGTAGTCCTTCTGCCCGGTAATATTCGCGTCGAACTCCAGCGCCTCCTTTAAGGTCAGAATATCCGCAAAAACAGCGACCTCGATCATGCCCTGAAACCCCATCGCCTTAAATGCCGCGCGCAGCTTCCCGGTCGTCACCTCCTCGCCGAACTGTCCCCAGAATGCGGGTGCAACCAAAGCATATACCTTCTTCTCCTTTTCGCGCAGTGCGCGCAATACCGGGACAACATCCTTATTTTCCGCCAGTCTCTCCAGCTTACAGGCGTCCACACAGGCGCCGCAGCCCACACATTTCTCCTTGTTGATCGTGACGCTTCCGTCCTCCCCATGCTCGAACGCATCGAAAATGCAGCTGTTTTCGCATGCTTTATCAAACTCGCACTGCTCGCACGAATCCGCAAAAACAACAGGGGCGTGCCTCTCCGGATGAAGAAGACAATCCAGATGATACGGATCGTACTCTCCCTCCAGCTCACGCCCCTGTGCTGTTTCCTGCTTTAAGATATCAAGATACAATTCATGAAATGTTTTCATCGAAAATCCTCGTTTCTGCTTTTTCTAAATTATCTGCAAAAACGGAGGAAAATAAACGCAACAGTTCAATCTTTTGCTCCCGCCGGACTACTTATCCCCAAACGAAATCCCGAGCATTCTCGCACTCTCGATGATATCGTCCTCCGGATCGACATACTTGAGCTTGCCGGCGGTTTCTGCGAGCGGGATCGCCGTCACATCGTCGTTGCGCATTACAACCAGCTTGCCGTAGTCCTCGTTGATCACGAGCTTTGCGCCCATCGCGCCGAGTCTGCTCGAAAGCACACGGTCGTAAGGGCATGGGCTGCCGCCCCGCTGCGTATGTCCCGGCACGGTCACCCGAACCTCCTGGCCGGTCTTCTCCGTGATCTGCGCCGCAATCTCGTAAGCCGCGGACGGATATTTCGAATTGGCAATCTTCTCCTTGCGCGCCTTCTTGGAAAGCGCTGCGGTCTCCTTGGAGATCGCTCCCTCTGCTACCGCGATGATGGAAAAGCTCTTTCCCGCCTTCTCGCGCTCCCGGAGCGCCTTGCAGATCACCTTGATATCATAAGGGATCTCCGGGATCAGCAGTACATCCGCGCCGCCTGCAATGCCCGCGTGGAGCGTCACCCAGCCGACCTTGTGCCCCATCAGCTCCAGAATAAACACTCTGCCGTGGGATTCCGCCGTCGTATGGATATTGTCGATCGCTGTCGTCGCGATCTCCACGGCGCTCTGGAAGCCGAACGTAACCTCCGTTCCCCAGATATCGTTGTCGATGGTCTTCGGAAGACCAATCACATTCAGCCCCTCCTCGCTGAGCATGTTCGCCGATTTGAGCGAGCCGTTGCCGCCGAGAACAACAAGGCAGTCCAGGCCGAGCCTTTGGTAGGTATCCTTCATGGCCTTTACCTTGTCAAAGCCGTCCTCAACCACGCGCATCTGCTTGAACGGCTGTCTGGAAGTGCCGAGGATCGTGCCTCCGCGCGTCAGAATACCGGAAAAGTCCTTCTCGGTCATTTTCCTGTAATTTCCGCGCATCAGCCCCTTGTAGCCCTCCAGGAACCCATAGATCTCCACATTGTCCAGATTACTGAACAATCCCTTTGCCACCCCGCGCATCGTCGCGTTCAGGGCTTGGCAGTCGCCGCCGCTCGTCAGCATTCCGATTCTTTTCATGTCCATTTACCTCTCTTTATATTTTTTTATAGTTCTTACTTCTTTCCCGGTCTTCTCTATCTCTTTCCGGCCTTTTCCGGCTGTTTTCCGGCCTTCTCCGTCTGCTTCTCAGACTTTTCTGTCTGCTTTCCGGCCTTCCCCGCCTGCTTTTCAGACTTTTCTGCCTGCTTTCCGGCCTTCCCTGCCTGCTTCTTTCCCGCCGCCTTTGCCTGCCTTTCCTTCTCCGCAGCTTCTGCAGCACAATACGCCTGTTCGTAGAAGAATTCCTGTGAATTGACCGGGTTTTTGCGCGGCTGACGCCGGATGTAGGTGCCGTCCGATTTCATCAGCCTGCCCTTCACATTGTCGGCCAGCATTTTGCCGAACATCTGGCTGATGCGGCGGCGCAGCACATCCGATTCCACCTGCACTGCCACCTCAATGCGCCGCGTCGTGTTTCTGGTCATAAAATCTGCCGAGGAGATATACAGCTGCTGCCGTTTACCCGCCCCGAAAATGTAAATTCTCGCGTGCTCGAGAAATCTTCCGACGATGCTCACGATTGTAATATTGTCGGTAAAGCCCTTAATTCCCGGATTCAGGCAGCAAATACCGCGCACGACAAGCTCGATTTTGACTCCTGCCTGCGAGGCCTCGATCAGCTTGTCGATAAGGACCTTGTCGGTCAGCGAATTGAGCTTTGCGCCGATGTAGCCCCTGCCGCCTTTTTTCACGGCCTCGATCTCCTCGTCCATTTGGCGCAGCACACCCTGCTGCAGGCCGTTCGGCGCGACCATCAGATGCTTCGTCGGCTCGCAGAGCTCGCCCAGCGACAGCGCATTGAACACCATCAGCGCCTCCAGGCCGATATCGGTGGAAGCCGTCATCAGCGAATAATCCGTGTAGAGCGTCGACGTCTTCTCGTTGTAATTGCCCGTGCCGATCTGGGTAATATACTGAATCTTCTTCTTTGTTTTCCGTGTAATCAGACAGAGCTTCGAGTGCACCTTCAGCCCGTCCAGCCCGTAAATAATGCGGCAGCCGGCCTCCTCCAGCCTTCTCGACCACTCGATATTGTTTTCCTCGTCAAAGCGCGCGCGCAGCTCTACAAGAACGACGACCTCCTTGCCGTTCTCCGCCGCCTTGATCAGCGCCTCCACAACCTTGCTGTAGCGCGCCACACGGTACAGCGTCATCTTGACCGAGACAACCTCCGGATCGCCGGCCGCCTCGTTCAGCAGCCGCAGGAACGGCTGAATGCTCTCATACGGATAGCTGAGCAAAATGTCCTTCTTCGCAATCTGCTCCATCATCGGAGCATCGTCCTTTATCATCGCGCTCTTCTGCGGCACGCGCTTTTCATAGAACAGCTCCGGCTTCGTCCTCAGGCAGTCCTGCAGCGGAAACACGAATGACAGATCGAGCGGCGATTCGGTATAAAATACCTGCTCCCTTCTCAGATCGAGATGCTCGCAGAGCTTTTCCACCACCTCGTCGTTGATGCTGCGGCTCAGCTCGGCCCTCACGGCGCAGAGCTTTTTGCGGCGCTTGAGCAGCTCGACCATCGCCTCGCGGTAATCCGGCTCGTGCTCCTCCTTCGCGGCCTCGTCGAGAATATTCTCCTCCCCGGTTTCCAGATCGGCGTTGCGCACGACGCGCAGCAGCGATTTTGACCGAACCTTATAGTGATCGAAAATCTGCGGAACAAAGTGCAGGATCAGCTCCTCGACCAGCATAAAACGGTTCGAATCGGTCCTGAGCCGGATCAGGCGGTCAAAGAGCCCGTTGTTGCATGGAATAATGCCGATCTTTCCGCTGCCCTTCGAATCCAGATCAACGATCGCATAGATCTCCCGGTTTTTCAGGAACGGGAACGGCTGGCGCTTTCCGACCACCTGCGGCGAGATGAGCGGACGGATCTCCGTGTTGAAATATTCCTCGAGATATCCCGCCTCCTCCTCCGACAGACGGGCAAAATCTATGAGCTCCACGCCGCCCTTTTCCTGCAGCTCCTTCATCAGCTCAAAATAGATCTCATCCTTTTTCCGGCACAGCTCCCTGCTCTCCGCGAGGATCGCCGCGATCTGCTCCTCCGCGTTCAGCTTCGTCTTGTTTTCCCGCAGATTCGGTGAAAACAGCATCTGATCATGAAGCGTGCCCACCCGGACCATGAAAAATTCATCAAGATTGTTCTGAAAGATCGATGCAAACGACAGCCGCTCACAGAGCGGAACGCTGCCGTCCGCCGCCTCTTCCAGAACTCTGCCGTTAAATTTCAGCCAGGAAAGCTCCCGGTTGGAATAACAGCCGGCTTTCATATTTTCACTTCTTTTTTCCTTGTTCATAGTTTTTACACCCGTGCATATCGCAGGCCCGCCCGCGATATTGCTTCAATTAAAGAGTTTGAAAATCCCCGATCCTCAAACCACACCCGCGCGCCGCTGCCCGTTCTGCGGCGCGGCATTACTGCAGCATTTAAGCGGAATCCCTCTCACAGCAGGATGATCCCGCCCGCCTCGCACTCCCTGCGCATTTCCTCCGGCCATATACTCGCCTGCACCTCGCCGACATGCGCGCGGTCAAGCAGCAGCATGCACAGGCGCGACTGCCCGATACCGCCGCCGATCGTGTACGGCAGCTCGCCCGCAAGCAGCATCCTGTGATACGGCAGCTCCTTCCGCTCCTCGCAGCCCGCTTTTTTCAGCTGCTCCGCGAGAGATGCCTCATCCACACGGATCCCCATGCTCGACACCTCCAGCGCGCAGCCCAGCGTCTCGTACCAGAACAGAATGTCGCCGTTCAGCGCCCAGTCGTCATAGTCCGGCGCGCGCCCGTCATGCGGTTTTCCGTCGCCGAGCCGGTCGCCGATCCTCATGACGAATACACAGCCGTGCTCCTTTGTGATCAGGTTCTCCCTCTCCTTCGGCGTCCTGTCCGGATATTTTGCCCGAAGCTCCTCGGAATCAATAAAATAAATATCGTCCGGAAGCCGCTTTACCGCCTGCGGATATTTGTACCACACCTCATGCTCCATGTGCTTGATCACCTTGAAAATCTGCCGCACAACGGACTGCAGGGTTTCGACCGTGCGCTGCTCCTTTGTGATCACCTTTTCCCAGTCCCACTGGTCGACATAGCAGGAATGAAGATTGTCGAGCTCCTCGTCGCGGCGGATGGCGTTCATGTTCGTGTACAGCCCCTCGCCCGGCTGAAAGCCGTAGCGGGCGAGCGCCATGCGCTTCCATTTTGCAAGCGACTGCACAACCTCCACCGTATTCCCCGGGATGTCGGCCAGATCAAAGGCAACCTTCCGCTCCGTCCCGTTCAGATCGTCGTTCAGACCGGAGCTTTTTTCTACAAACAGCGGCGCCGAAATCCTCTCCAGATTCATCTCCTTCCCGAATTCCTTCTGAAAGGTATCTCTGATGTACTTGATCGCCTCCTGTGTCTCCCGCACGGTCAGGCGTGGGTCATAGCCCTTCGGTAATATTAATGCCATAGCTCCTCCGTTTCCTTCATTTCGCGAAATTCTGTTTACAAATAGTATAACGTTTTTGAAATTATAGTACAAGGAATTTTTTTCAAATATCAATGGTTATATTTATTTTGTAAAAATGCCAGCACGAACACTGTCGGGGAATTCCAGTATATCGTGATCTCATTCAGGGAATAGCAGCCCACATGATCCACAAAACATTTCATCGGCGGTGTTCCCGGGGCAATCAGCCGTCTCGCCAGCTCATCAACCGGATGGCCGTTCGGCCCGCCGCTGACCATGCCCGGGATACATTCTTCCACCCCGTCCGCATAAGCCGGGCGCAGATGCGGATTTTTCAGGCTGTTCTCCCCCGTGCCGGAAACGTAGGAAAATCCAAGCGCATTCAGTCCCAGCAGGCACTGGATCTGGCGCTCCGCGTAACCGGCCGGGCTGCCTGCCGCTGACTGCAGTCGCCCGGCGCCGCAGACTCCGGCAGCTCCTCTCTGCACAGTCCGGGATTCCTCCTTCCCCGGATGCTCCCAGCCGCAGACCGTCTCCGCGATCGCAAAGATCATGCCGTGCTTCATCAGGTTCATATTGCTGCCCCAGCCGTAATTCTGTGCGGTCATCGCCGCCCCGTAGCCGCAACCGTCCGAAAGAGCGGCCAGACGCTCCGCCTCCGTTAGAAATTCCTCCCGGAACCGCCGGGCAAGCGATTCGTCCCATGCCGTCTTCGGTGTCTTCCGGTCCTGCTCTGCTTCCAATCGCGCTCTGTCCTGCTCTGTTTCTGGCAGCTTCCTGTTCTGCCTGGCCTCTGCCGGCCTCCTGTCCTGCTCTGCCAATACTTCATCCTGCTCCGGCAGCGCCTTATTTCGCTCCGGCATCCCGGCCTTTCCTGCTGCACAGAGCAGGTACGAGAGCGCCCCGAAGCCCCCGACCGAGCCGTAGCCCAGCGCAGTCAGCGGAAACGAAGCGTCGAGCGCCCGCTTTGCCCTCTCATGAAAATCCGGATTTCCTGTCAGCGCGTAGAGCTCGGTCCAGGCCCAGAACCGGTTGTCCTCGTCACCGCTCTCACCGTAGCCGCCCGTGCCGCACCCCAGCGGATTCTCAAAGCCGATGAACTCCGGATGCTCCGCAAGCCAGTCCCCTGTCTTCAACGCGGCCGCCCGCAGCCGGTCCGCAAAGTCGGCGTCAAACCGGCGGTAGATGCGCGCTGCCAGCGCGCAGACGGCTGCGAAATCCGCCGCCGCCATCGAGGATACCGGAAGCAGATACAGCTGCGCCGTGTCCTCCTCCGGCATGATAAACGGAGCGTGCCGGGCCGTCGTCTCCTTGTGGTACACCGCACCGTCCTCCCGCTGCATCTTCAGCAGCCATTCCAGCTCATAACGGCATTCCGCAAGAAGATCGGGCAGCGCTCCTCCGCTCTCCGGAATGTCCAGCCGCAACGCGTCAAACACTGACGGGTACAGCTGGTACGCGAACAGCAGATGCGCCAGCGCACAGGCCCCCGGTGTGACATACCGCCCGTAATCCCCGGCGTCGTGCCAGCCGCCGCACGCCTCCGCCGTCCGGCTGTTGTCCTCCCACAGCATCGCCCGGCCCGTATGGCAGGCGCGATGACCGAATTTTCCGGCATACCGCACCGGAAGCTCGCAACCGCAGCGCAGATAGTAGAACGCCTTCGCTGTATCATAAAGTACCGGCGCGTACACATCCTCTCGGACGGAAAACGGGCGGGAGGATATCCATCGTGAGGTACTGTTCTTTGCTTCATCCACCCCGAAAATCTCTCTGTCAGAGAGATCATCTCTTTCTGCAGCCTGTTTTTTCGGAATGTCCGCATCCGCTGTCCCGGCCCCGCAGGCCTCCGCCCACAGCGTGTACTCCCCCTCCCGGCTCAGGCCGGAGAAATCGGCCAGAAACACCTCGTCCCCGGAATTTTCATCCGGCCCAAAGGGCTGAATTTCCCCGACAAAGCAAACCTGCCCTGCGCTGTCCCGCACCTCAAACCGTGCGGCGGGCCTCGTCAGAACGGCATGCTTGCAGCCGTCCGGATGATAACCGGCCTGGCACAGGATAATATTCTCTTTCGCAATCTCCATAAACGCTCCTCTCCCGCCATGTTTTCCGGCGGCCCACACAACGGCACACATTCTCCTGAGAATCTTCTAATGGAAATGCTGATTAAATCAGCGTTTCCTTAAATACTCAAAAATCCCTGACAGGACATTCTATTTGCCTGCCAGGGATAATACCTCATTGTATCGCCCTGCACCGTTGATCATCTGTTCCCGGATTTCCCAGTTTTGCGGTTGTAGTTTAGCACACTGACGCGCTGTTGTCAATAGAGCGGCTTGTTTTCTTCTATAATGTTGTGTTAATAAAAATAGCAGGCTTTCCGCAAGCAACAGGAAGGGCAAACATTGATGAAACGGAATAAAACAAGGGAAAGTGTAATAAATATTTTCCCCCTTGACACAATTTTTTTATTTTGATAGCATTTAATCAGAGCAGGCGCCTACTCCTAAAAATAACAGGAGGTTACAGAAAATCACATGAATGAAAACGTATATCAGCGTTATTTAGAAACCAGTGTTTATACATATATCGGGATGTATAAAGAATTTGTGTTATCATTGCCGGATGACATACCTTCCATAGGAATGTTGATTTGTGATCAAATTACTCATCCATCTATGTATTTTACAGAGCCATCTTCTTATTTGGAAGATACTTACTTTGGAAAATTTGCGTCTTACCCGAAGCACCGTTTCAAAAATGAAGATGAATTATACATCACTGCTGTTTCCATGATTGCCGGCATTCTACGTTTGGATGAAACAGGATTTACAAAAAAACGAGACGTGACAAAAAGAATTACCGTATCCTGCCGGCAGGCTTCCGTATTATTCAGCGCAATTTTAAAGGCAAAAGGAATCCCCTGCCGTTCCAGAGCCGGTTTTATGGATTTTGGTGATCTCGGCGAGAGCTATATGGAACATTGGGTTAATGAATATTGGGATTTTAATGAAAACCGGTGGGTTTTGGCAGATGTTGATGGCTATTATGAATATGAACAGCGTTTTGGTTACAGTCAATTCGATTTACCGCGTCGAAAATTTGTAACTGCTTCCGAAGCATGGCTTGGTTTGAGAAATAATACGTTGAATAAAAAATTAGACGTTTTCTCACCAAATCCATTGGAAGGTGTCTGTGAATACTTGTTTATGGATTTTCATGCATTGATGAACAATGAAATCTTTTATTCTTATCAACCTATATATCTTCGCGATGGAATACAGGCACTGAATGAAGATGAATTGTGTGAACTTGATCACTTGGCAGAATTACTGGTCGATCCTGATAAAAATATGAAACAGATAGAACATTTGCAGGCTACAAATGAAAAGTTGTCTGTTTTAACAAATAATACACAGAACATCTACTATGATACATTTCAATAACATATTAACTATTATATTGAATTAAAAAATTTACGCAAAATGAAGTATCATGCTTTCGAAGAACATGATACTTCATTTCGTTTTGAATAAATTTACGTTAAGTTATTCTTCCTTTTCTATTTCTTCTATCTCTTCCTG
>CAMWWR010000008.1 GCA_947178045.1 uncultured Clostridia bacterium | reverse complement strand
ACCACAAGCAGCACCGGAAGAAAGCGTCCCTTTTCCTGCCCATACCGAAACTCCAGACAATCGTCCCTGCGCGCCGTGATCTCCGCTTTTTTATAGCAGCTGCCCGCCTTTACAAAAACCTCGGCCTCCCCGGGCGCATCAAAATAATCCCGCAGCGAGATCCGATAGCGTCCTTCCCTGCTGACCGGCATCTGAAGCTGTCTGGAGGCGGCCACTGTTTCCTTCTGGACAAGGCATATCCGCCCGGAAGCCACCTCCAGCAGCCGGGGAGCCGTATCATAGCAGCATTCCAGTAGCCGAAAGCGCAGCCAGAACAGCCCGTCCAGAGCCTCCATTCCGCCCGGCGACGTCCATCGGATGCAGCCGCTTTGAAGAAAACTCTCGGTTCCGTCCTCCAATATCCTGCAGCTCCTCCAGACAGCTCCGTCCCCAATATTCCATTTCCCAGCGGGCAAACATCGCCGCGCCTCCCCGGGTGATCTGGTTGCGCCGCGGGTTCTCCGGCTCCTCCAGCTTAAAATACAGGGTCCGGACGGACGCGGGGGAAACGGGGCGACCAAAGCCCAGGCAAAAGCTGTTTCCGGGTACGGGCTCCTCCCCGAACATCCACATCCCGTACTGCAGCTCCTCCCTTCGGCATTTCTGCAGCAGCTCTCCGTCCGCCCCCCTGGCGCAGCAGAGCGCCGGCTCCTCCCCGCCGATCATGCTTTCTTTTTCCGGCTCAAAGCGCAGGGAATCCGCATAAAATGCGGTATTCTCATTGATCCGTATCTCCCGGCGCACGGGGATATCCACCATGACCGCGGATGGAGTCAGCTCGCGTGGCCGAATTCCGAGAAGCTCCAGATAGAGCGGTTCATTTTCCGTCTCGTACTGCTCCAGATAGAATTGCTGCATCTCCTGCATCCATGCCAGCAGCTCCAGCAATGTGATTCCGGGGTCGGCCGCATTGTAATTCGTCCATTCTCCCTGATATCCGGCGATGCTTCGAATCGCCCTGTTCCGTATCGTCTCGTAGGACTCCGTCTCCGGAAAAAATTCATGCGGCGTCATCCGTTTTCCTCCTTATGCTCCTCTTCCCGAAAATTCCAGCTGCAGCCTGTGACTTCCGCTCATCACCACCAGAAATTCCGGCAGCTTCCCCTCCAGATCGATCTCCCGGACCTGACCCTCCCGCCGGCAATATGCTTTTACCGACAGCCTTCGGATCTGTTCCAGTCCTCTTGTTTTACCCAGGGCAATCCGAAGCTGCTCCCGGCGGGGGGCACAGCCGATCTCCCAGCCTCTTCCGTCGAAATTACCCGTCAGGGGATCCAGAAAGCTGCTGAGCCGTCTTTCTGCCTCCGCCCTGCACTCGAATACGGGCCGGTCCGGACTTATGCTGCAGACTGCAGACACCTGAACCTCGGTGAACCACGGCTCCACAATATACAGGCTGCTCTGCAGCTGCCGTATCCCGGGCATCCGGTTCAGAAGGCCCGCGCGGAGCACCTCCTGCAGGCCGTGAAAATCCGCGTTTCGGTAGTCCTCCTGCAGCACCACCAGCGTGACGGCTCCCCGCTGCGCTTCCCCCGTTCCTTTTCGGTTGGGAAATGCCTTCACCCTCCTCACCTCCCGCGCGGTCTCGAGCGCCAGCACCTCATAGTCGGAGGCCGTTACCGCGCGGTTCCGGTGGCAAAGCCGGCGCTGTGCGCGCACTGCCGCCTCCTCCGGCAGCTCCTGATCCTTTCCGCCGAAAAGCGCGTGCCGGTTGACGACCCGGCTCAGGAAACGGACGGAACGGCTCAGACGCGTGACCTGTCCTTCTGCCAAATTTCCTCTTGCCCCGCCGCCCCAGGAATAAGCCGCCCGGACGGAACGTCCCCGCGCCCGGGGCGAAAGCCGGAGAACACCCTCCCGCCGGTCAGCGCTGTAGCTCCGGTCCCCGGGACAGGCCGCCCGGACATCCGCCGTCTCCTCCCACAGCACCCACAGCCCGGATACCGCGCCGTCCTCGTTCCTCACCCTGAGAAGCCTTGCTTCCCTTTCCAGCCGCTCCTGCTCCTCACGGTCCAGTCCCGGCTCGCTGACCCATACGGCAAGCCGCTGAATATTTTTTTGTTTTAGCCGGCAGACCGGATATTCCTCCGATGCCGGCGCGGTAAAGAATTCCTCCGGCGCAGTTTCCACCGCCATTACGGGGACTGTGTTCATCCACAGCTCCTGCAGGGGCAAGTCTTTGCCGGTTCCTGCCTCCTCTTCTGTTTCCCTGCGGCACGGTTCTTCCGCTGGACCCGGCGCATTCCCGCCGGATGTCTCTCTGCCCGCCCCACTTTCTGAAAGCTCCGTCAATCGCAGCCAGAACAGCCGGACACCGAACAGGCGGACGGCTTCAAAATCATAGTTGCCGAGCAGCGTAAGCGTACCGCTTTTCGTCATTCCCTCCGTCCCGTCCTCCAGCACCGGGCTGACCCACTCCCTGCCGTTATAGTATTCGCAATTCCATTTTCTCCGCTCAAAGCGCGCTCTCTGCTTCACCCCGCAGTAGAGCCCGAAGGGGCCGCCGCGCAGCGGCCGGTCAAAGCCGATATAGAGCGCCGGGCGTTTTTCCTCCAGCGCCCGAAAGGGCCGGAACGACCGGACATCCCGTTGCCAGTCCTCCTCGAGATTATTGCACAGCCAGCAGAGCTCCGGCCTTTTCATGGCGGTCCGATAATCGTAGGAGAGCTGCACGCCATTAATAAACGGCGCTATGTAATATCCGCCGACGGCATACTCATGCTCCATCCGCAGGATCCTCGCCCTTATGCATCGGAACGTCCCCGCATTCACCGGAACCGGATAAATATCATCCGGACAGAAAAATGTCATTCTGACCTGCACCGCAGGAGCCTCCCCGGGCTTTTCCCTCTGCCGGTCCGGCGAAAAGACAGCTTCTGCCCGCTGTGCCTCCCCACGCTCCGTCTCCGGAAACAGCCTTGTGAAGCCGGTCCCGTTATAATATTCCCATATCACCTCTTCGACGGTGACCGGCAGCTCCTCCGGCTTCGGAAAGTCCTCCGGCCTCATGATCGTCTTCCACTGTACCGGAGGAGCGACCGCCTCCGTGAGCGGGGCAATTCTCCGAAATTCCAGTTCCATCGTCAATTCTATCCGCGCCCCGCTCTTGCCGAACACTTCGTCGGAACAGATATAGAATTCTCCGAAGGAGCCGGGACGCTCCCCAAAGGGATAGAAATGCGCAAGCGCCTCCTGCCCGTCCGCAGTATAAAGATACTCCGGAGCCTGTGCCGCTCCGACCGACCCGATCCAGAGCTCCGACAGCTCCAGCTCCCCGTATGCCCCGATTTCCTTTGCCGACCACTTGATCCAGCAGCTTTCGCCGCCGCCCGGCAGACCGGCCGGCGCAAAATCCGGCATATTTTCTGTCTTTTTCAGCCGGACGGTATTCTTCTCGCAGCTCCATCCCTCGAAGCTCCTCTCTCCCAGGGCGGAAAGATAGGAAAATCCGGTTTTCTCCGGATCCTCCAGCAGGGTATCCCACTCCTGCCCGTCCCGACGGGGCGTCAGAGCAATCAGGATCTCCGCCTCCCCGCCGATGCAAAGCACGGTGGAATGCCCGAGCCAGCATGCATGCTCCTGAAGATTCTCCCGGCCGGCGCAGTCAACCGGCCCTTCTGCTTCCGCCGCACGGCAGATCAGATCCCGCTCTCCATCCTGATAAAATATGCCCGCTATTCTGCTTCCGTCCACATAGATGTCCTTTTGCGTCTCCAGCCTCACCGGCTGTCCGTCCTGCGCGTCCCCGATCAGGCCGGTACCGGCCGGAAGCAGTCTGCCCTCCACTCCCCGGTCCGCCAGCCCGAAGGACACATAGCCCCGCGCCGGAACCGCCGGAAGCCTGGCCGCGTCCAGCCGCCGGAAAAACATTTGCCTGTCTCTCTCCGGCGCACGGTTATATCTTCGGATCATTTCCTCGAGCATATCCGCATACAGGCTCATCAGCGCAAAGCCCACATCCCCCCGGCCGGCGCGAAATCCCCATTCCGGCGTATCGGTGCGGGCGAGCTCCTCCATCTGCCGTATCAAATCCTCCCTTGTCCGTCCGTCCAGCTGCATCATTTATACCCTTCCACCTCGAACTGCGTGGTGTAGCCATCGCTCCCCATGCTGTGCTTTACACTCCTGATATAGTATTCCTTCGGCGTGTCGGAATCCAGATTTCCGAGCCGGATCCCGCTGCCCGGCATCAGCTCTGGCAATCCGATGCAGACGCCGCTCCCTCCGCTCCCCGCCGCCCTGTGCCGGCCGGCCAGTCCCTCGGCATACCGTCTGACGGCGTCCTCCCCGACCAGACTGTAATTCTGATATTCCTTCACGACGGCGATCTCCCCGGAGGAGGCCGGTGTTTTCACCGCGATCTCCACCGTGAGCTGATCCTTTTTGTTCTGCGCTCTCCCGAACACGCGGATGGTCTGATTGCACTGGCTCCTTCTCTCCTGAAAGGACATAAGTCCCTCCCCCCAGCTCAGAGCTGCCACCGCCTCTTTCTTCGTTCTCGGGCTGCGGAAGCTGACCGTCCCTCCCCTGACCAAAAACTCCATATTCGCTTTTGCGCACAGCTCCTCCTGAATAAAGCGGTAGGCCGTATCCCTCTGGACAACCCGGGGCAGCACATTGTCCGTGTTCTCCACCTCCAGCGTTTCATAATATCCCGCAAACTCCCTCATGACCTCCCGGAACGCCGCGGAATAGCTTGAAACCTCATAAACGCGATTCTGGTGGATCGTATCCATCAACAGCCGGGTAATGTCCAGTGCCGTCACACTGAGCCGGGGCGTCTCCCCGAAATCAAGGCACAGCTCTGCTATGTAGCCGCAGAACAGCAGGCTGGACGTGGAGCCGTATCCCATCTCCACCTTGATTCTGCCGCCCGGCTTAAAAAGCTGCTTCACTTTGCCAGCAAAGGTTCTGCTGCCCAGCTCAAAGGCGTTGACAATATGGAAGCTCGCGCTTCCCGCCTGCCTTAAGGACAGGGACACTATGAGATTTTCCACGGCCAGCTTCTGATTTTGTATAACGTCGTTTCCGTCCACGAGGATTTTCATGACCGGCGCTGCAAAATTGCCGTATTTGGCCGCCAGCGCGGCATAATCCTTGGTCATGTTTCATCCTCCCTCTGTTTCGTGACGGCCGGTATCCGAAGCAGCTGCCCCGGCCGGATATCCAGAGGATGCTTCAGCCCGTTCGCAGCCGCAATCTCACTCCATGCGTCCGGATCCTTATATTCTTCAAAGGCGTAATTCCACAGATATTCTCCCTGCCGCACCCTCCGGAATTTGGTGCGGTCCGGTGATTCGAAGGGCTGCTGCCGTTTGCTGCTGCCGCTGTCGAACACCTCCTTCATGGTGAGCTCCACCTTCGCCCGGACCGGCATTCCGTCGGAGAGAAACATCGTGTAGCTCTCCTTCACCTCCGTGATGATTCCTTTAAAATTGACGGCTCCCCAGGAGAACGTCACCTGCGGAGGGCGGTGCAGGCTCCCGTCGATCTGCGCCAGCGCTGTGATCTCCCGCGTCTTGAGCGCTACATTCGTTCCCCCCTCGTCCGTTCCGCCCGCGCGGGGCGGTATATAGGTATCAAAATACAGGGTCAGATTCAGCACGGCGTTGCTGCCCGAGATAAACTGGCTGACGGCACCGTCAAAGCCGACGATCGGCTTTTCCGCATACCGGACGCTGTTGGCGATCTGATATTCCGCCGGGTTGAACTGTACCGTGATCTCCTTTTTCCCCTCCGTTATCAGCTTTGCCTTTTCCATGAAATCCCCCCTCTACAGACCCGCCCTCTGCTGCTCCAGCCGCAGCTGCCGCTCCAGCCGCTTCCGGAATTCCGCATACAGCCGGTCGATATCCGGCGCTGACTCCGTCACCCTTCTTTCCAGGAGCTCCGTCAGCTTTTTTTGCTGCAGCAGCTCCCGGCGCAGCGACAGAACCGCTTCCTCCTGCAGGCGCACCGTCTTCTGCCATTCCTGCTCCTTTCGCCGGAAAATCAGCTGCTCCAGCTGCCTGCGCTCTCCGCCCTGCCCGTCAATATCCGCCATGACCGAGAGCAGCCAGGCGCGCTCCTGCCTCCCGGTTGTATGGCCGGCCGTCGGCACGGTTTTGGCAGTATTTTTCTGTATAATCTGCTCGATCTGCCGGAGATTGATCTGCTGAACGACCGTGCCTGGCTTCTCCACCCTCCGGTGGCGCAGCGCCGCACCGTAAAATCCGCCCATACACCCCCACTCGTATTTCCGGCTTATATTTCCCGCAAACGCGCGTATCGCGGCCACCCTGCCCGTATTCCGGACACTTCCCGGCCATTTTCGTATTTTCATCATCGCCCTGCTCCGCGGCCGTCTGCCCGATTCTGCGGCTCCTTCACATTTCCCGCCTTATTCCCGTGTACGTCACCTCGAAGGTTTCCAGCAGCACATTGCTGCTCTGCGCGTCCAGTGCGCCCATCTCCCACTTCACTACGGTAACGCCCTCCACCGTGTAGCGGGCAAGCGTTTTTCCCGTCGCGTCCAAAACGGATATCCCGATCCCGTTTTTGACCGCCGCTCCCGGAAAAAGTCCCGGCCCGCTCCCCGTGTTCTTCCGTATTCCCCGCTCCATGCGCAGCGTTTTGATCTGCTTTTTCGGGAGCGGGAGCAGACGCGGGGCCAGATTATTGCCCCCCTCCTGCAGCACCTCATATTCCATGCTGTTCTCCATGCCGGAAATCTTTGCAAAGGACATGTCAAGATTGTCGACAGTCACCCGGAAATGATACTGCCCTGCGATCAGCATTTTCCGCTCCTTTCTCCCTTTTGGCCCTCAGACCAGAAACGGATTTTCCTGCGCGTTTTCCAGACGCCGGTTAATTTCGGATATCTCCCTGCACCACCGCAGCCTCTCCTGATGAGGAAGGTCCATGATATCATCATGGCTCCAGTGCAGGTAATATGCGATAAACGCCGCCTCCTCATAGATACGATCCGCCGGATAGACCTCTAGCTTCCGGCTCCTGTAAAATTTACGGGAATTTCGACCGCGCTTCCGCAGTGCGGGCATACGCCGGAATATTTCGGCGCATCCATGGAATTGATCTTTTCATAAAAATCCTGAAGATACGCCAGATCCATGGTGAACAGCCCCTCTATCACATTGGTGTCCACCGCCGGCAGGGAGCCGAGCCTTGTAATCACCCGGGCCAGAAGTATCACGGAAAGATAACCGGAATTCTGCTGCACCCGCGGATCCTTTAAGGGCAGTATCTCGTCGCCGGCGGTCGCCAGCCGCATCACCCCCTCCCGATGCACCGTTCCCTGGATATCCACATACCCTCTGGGCAGGGTAAATTCATATTCAAGCTGCCATGCCATTGCTCATTCTCCCTTCTTTGTTCCGGCCGCCCCGGCGGATTGCGCTCACACATCGCCGCCGTATTTTCCGGCCGCTATTTTGTCCTCTTCATTCCCTCGTGCGCCAGCTCCAGCGTCTCCACCGCAATCTCCGACGAGGTCGCATTGAAATCCGGAGCGGTATATTTTGTAGGCCACGCATTGATGATCTGCCAGGAGGCCGCCGGCTGCCCGTTGATATCCAGCAGGGTAATGGTGACGGTTTTCCGGTCCACATCCTTTTCAAACCCGGTTTCCATCCACTTATACAGAGCGTCCTTGTCCGCGACGCCCTGCTTCATTGTAATATTTCCGTATTTCTTCAGCCCCGGAACCTTCATGGGCGTCTGCACCTTATCCCCCTCCCGGTATTCGATCACATCGATGGAGGCGTCAAAGCCGGACACCTCCGAAAAGCCTCCGAGATTCAGTCCCTGCACCTCGAGCGTATATCTGAATTTGCCGTGCGGATATGCCATTTACTGTTCCCTCCCTTCCGCGCTACTGCGCATCTCCGGTTTTCTGAGAAATCCGGAAGATGACAAATTCTGCCGGCTTTACCGGCGCCACGCCGATGACGCAGATCAGCCGCCCGTTATCGATATCATCCTGCGTCATGGTATCGCGTCCCACATTTACAAAAAACGCCTCATCCGTCGAGGCTCCGGCCAGCGAGCCGTTCCGCCAGAGGCCGGTCAACAATACGTCGCTGGGCAGCTGTACTCTCACCCACAGCGTTTCGTCATTCGGCTCAAAGACCGCCCAGTTCGTATTGACCCTGATGGATTCCTCTATAAAAATGAACAGTCTCCTGACATTGATATACTTCCAGCTGCCGTCGCTCGTCGCAGTTCTGGCTCCCCAGACCCGGATTCCCATCCCCGGAAAGCTCCGGATCAGATTGACCCCCTTCGGATTCAGAATGTCCTGTTCGCCCTTGTTAAAATCGCAGTCCAGACCCACGCAGGCACGCACAACCTCGTTCGCCGGCGCTTTGTGCACGCCCCGTGTATTATCGCTCCGCGCGTAGATTCCGAGTATGGAGCCGGACGGCGGAATCGCCAGATTTTTCTTGTCCAGAGGATCAAAAACCTGGAGCCACGGATGATACAGAGCCGCATAATTCGTGTCGAACAGTTCCCGGTGGGCGACAATATCGTCGATCTTCTTCGCCTCCCGCGGCATGTCCAGAACGGCAAAGCGGCTTCCCAGATTCTCGCAGTGCGCCGTCAGAGTCAGCTGCACATTGGCGTCCACCACGCCGGGAACCGCCATAAGCGATACCATATCGTTGTCCAGAAAGGCCTGGATTCCCGTCCGCTTTCCGGCCCCGCTATCCTTTCCGATAAAATCGGCGGCCGATATCTGAGCAACCGAGCCGTTGGAGCCATCCCGCAGGAAGACCGTCAGCTCCCCGGCCCCTCCCCCGGTCACGAGGTCGAACGGAGAGCCCGGCTCCTCCGGAAGCTCGCCCGTCTCCACAAGGATCAGATCCGATTTCTCCGTTTTCTTTGTCACGAAATTCGGTGCATTGGGATTCAGGGAAACATATTCATACAGCTCGACCTGATCCTCATACGAGGCTTCCAGCGTAAACTCGCAGCTCTGAAGAAATCTGGACGGCCGCAGCTCCGTGTCCGCCGCGTCATCCCCGAGCTCCCCGGTAAGCTCCAGAATATTGTCCTGGCTCCTCACGACCCGATAATATGCCACAGTGTCCTGCTGCTTATCCCGGTAGGCTACAACATCGCCCGCCTGAAAGCCCGAGCCGTTCTTGCAGCGGTACTTCTTTCCCTCCGGCGCGGATATCACTTCCAAGATCGCCGTCCTGCTTTTGCTGGCCGGCATCAGCCGCACCTTAAGGTCGTTGCCCCAGATCCCCGGATTTTTCGCCGTGAAGGTGAGCACCGGCTTCTCCCTGTCCGGCGCAAAGCCCTTTGCCGGCGCGGCATCCTCCGGCGCTACTCGCGCAATAAAGCAGCGGGAACCGCCGTTGATAAAGAAATGCTCCACACAATACGCCAGAAAACGATATTCTCCGAACTCGCTTTCCGGCAGATAGCCCCCGTATTTCCGCCGGAAGTCCGCAAAATTGGTGACCAGCTTCGGCGTCCCCTCCACCGGCCCCCGCTCCGCCAGGCCGATAAAGCCCGCGGTACTGGTGCTGACGCCCTCCATCGGCTTTGCGCCGGAATCAAATTCTTCCACATAAACGCCCGGTGATAAGTATTCTGCCATGGCCGTTTTGCTGACCGCCCTCCTCTCCGGGCCGGTCAGCCGCCCTCCTTTCCCTTTTCCGTTTTCTATTATTCTACAAAATTCTATTTAACAAACACTTAACAGAAACCGCGATCTTCCTATTACAGCAATTCTTCTTCCGAAAAATATTTCCCGCTTTTTCTGTATTCGCCTGTGAGTGCCTTTATAATATGGGGCATTCCGACCGCTTCCCCTCCCGGCGCGGCGAGAAACGCAGCGTTTACGGCAATATTTTTAATGCTGCTGCCGCTCAGCTCAAAGGTCTCCGCCAGATACTCCAGATCCACATCCGCGCCGAGCGGAGCCTGCTTCGGAAAGCTTTTTTCCCAGAGCAGCCGGCGGTGCTGCCGGTCCGGCATAGAAAATTCGATGGTAAATTTGATCCGCCGCCGGAACGCCTCGTCGATATTCTGCGGGAAATTTGTCGCCAGAATCACCACCCCCGCGTATTCTTCCATGTTCTGCAGCAGAAAGGCCGCCTCCATATTACTGTATTTGTCATGGCTGTCCTTCACCTCCGTCCGCCTGCCAAACAGAACATCCGCCTCGTCAAAGAACAGCGCCGCCGGACTTTTTTTCCCCTCCCGGAAAATCTGTCTCAGGTTCTTTTCCGTCTCTCCAATGTATTTGCTCACCACCGCCGGAAGCTGAATTTTGTAAAGCTCCAGTCCCATCGCTCCTGCCAGCACCTGCGCCGCCATTGTCTTTCCGGTTCCGGGCGGCCCGGTCAGCAGCACGGACAGCCCTGTACCGTAGGAAAGGACGCCGGAAAAGCCCCATTCCTCATATACCTGCCGCCGGTATTTTATCTGGTTCGCGGCCTGCTTCAGCTCCTCCTTCTGCTGCCGGGGCAGCACCAGATCCTCCCAGGCATAATCCGTTTTTACCCGAACCGCCCATTCCTGCAGATTATGCTCCAGCTGCCGCCGGCACGCCCCGTGCAGCATGCTCTCCGTAATCTGCGCCTCCCCGGCGGCATCCGCCGTCCGCTGCGCCTCCCGCAGGCTCTGCCGGATCTCCTGCATGCCGAGGCTGTACAGGGCGCAGGCAGGCCCCCATTCCCGCTCCGACACGGGATATCCCTCCGCCAGCCGTTTCCAAAGCTGCCGCCTTCGCTCTCCCTCCGGAGGACAAAGCTCGATCGGAACATAATCCATATCCCACGGCAGGCCGAGCTCCGCCCTCTCCGGACCGCCCAGCAGAAAGATCACCGGAAGGAGCTCAGCCGCCTGCCGCAAAAGGGCGGCCAGACGGCGGGGCTCCTTCCCCTCCTCCCGTCGTTCGTCGGCGTTGTGCAGGCAAAGAATGCCCCCGGCCAGAACAATCTCCTCCAGCGCCGAATGAAGCCGCTCCGGCTCCTCCCGGATGCTTCCGTAATCCAGAATTCCCAGTGCCGTTTTTTTCCGTTCGGCATACCAGATCGGATACAGAAAGCTTTCTTCTCTCTCCTCCCCTCTCAGATGAAAGAGCAGGCTTCGCCCTCCTTCCTCCCCGGCGCCACGGGCGGATTCCAGATATGCGCACACATCCTCCCGCAGCCAGGTCCGCCAGTCCGTGTTGCCGTCCCCTGTATGTAGCTTCCATTTCGGATTCCATTTTAAGAAGGGCTTGTCCTCAAAGCTGCCGGCGCGCAGCAGGAACTCCAGAACCGGCTGCTTCAGCTTCAGACCCCTGCGCAGGCCAGAGCCGGAGCCTTCCGCCCGGACATCCAGCACCCACCGGGCCAGTCTCCCCTCCGGGAAAAAATACGTCAGGTAGGAGGCGTCCGCCTCCGTCTCCAGGGTAAACAGGCGGATCGCCCATTCCACACTCAGCAGGCGCTGATTCCAGTCATTGTTCAGATAGACAAAAAGCTTTTCAAAATGGTAATCCAGCTCGCCGAGCAGCGCCATCAGCACACAGAACAGCCCGAACTTATCCAGCCCGAGCCTTCTTTTGAGCATTTCCGGCGCGTCCTCCGGGCAAAAATCCGGCAGCCCCGCCTCCCACTCCTCCCCTTCCCGAAAAAAGGCGTGAATCTCCATGCTCAATATGCTTTCACTGAATTCGCCGTTCTGATTCAGAAGCTCCCGCTGCTCCGCATCCATATTTCTCAGATAGCCGGTGATCCGGCGGATTCCCCATTCCATCACCTCATCAAACATTGGCCTGCTCCTTTCTCAGCCGGTACGCCGGACGATGGTATTCTGGTAGATCTCCTGTACCTGCCTGCCGATGCCGATATTCAGCTCCTCCCTCAGCAGCCGGTTATATCGCTCGTACTGCTGTCTCGCCGCCTGGAATTCTCCCATTGCGCAAAGGTTTTCCAGGAGCATTCCGTTCAGCTGATCGGAATAGGGGTCCAGCTTCAGCGCCCGCTCCAGCACGCGGATGCCCTGATCATATTTCTGCAGGCCGGCCGCCTGATTTGCCAGCAGCTCGCAGCACTGCAGATAAATGCCCTGATAATATTCCCGTCCGGAAAGCGCCCAGCTCCCGTCCAGCTCCTCCATATATTCCCCCCGATAGAGCCGGTTCAGCTCCCGGAATTCCCGCTCCACATCCAGCTCCTTTGCGCCCTTCCATCTCTCGTACAGCTGCTTCAGACTCTGTGTGTCCGAATGAAAGTGCTGTCTGTTCATGGTGTATCTTTTATTGTCCGTCCGAATCAGATCGGATATCCCGATAGCGGAAAAAGCCCGTTTTAAATAGGACAGCGTCGTGTGGAACAGCGCTTCCCGCCCCTGCTCATTCCCCTCCTGCCACAGGGCGTCCATAATCTTTTCCTTGCCGGCCGGCCGCTCCTGCTCCCACAGATAGGCAAACATTTCCTTCGTTTTTCTTGTCCGCCAGTGCACAATGTTTTTTTCGTCCCCGATGTGGATTCTGAGCTCTCCGAAGCAGGACAGCTGAAGCGGGCCGTCGCTCTCTTTTTCTCCCACGGCCGTCCCGGCTCCGGCATGCTGCTTTGGCTCCAGCATGCCGTAATAATGAACCGCCTGCTGCTTTTCCTGCAGTGCCCCGAAATACTGCGCGGCCCGCTTCCATATCTCCTGCTTCCTCCCCTCCCGAAGCTGTCGGCACAGTACCCTCTGCAGCATGGGATGATACCGGTATTCCTCCGTCCCGGCGCGCTCCGTCAGCAGCTGCCGGTCCGCAAAGGAATCGAGAATCGCGCCGGAGTCCTCCGTCTCCAGAATATGATCGCAGGCCTCCGGCGTAAGCCTTGCCAGGGCTGCGCTTTCCGCCATAAATATCCTCTGCTTTGTGGACAGGGGATTTAAGATTTCGTAGCACAGATAATCGCTCAGGCCAAAGCCTGACAGAAGATCGGCCATACCCGCCCCGTCCGCTTCCTCTAAATGATCCAGAACATAGTTTACCGCGATCGCCCAGCCCTCCGTACCGCTCAGTATCTGCTCCGCGTCCGCTTTCTTCCATTTTCTTCTGCTTTCCTGAAGGTACGCTTTCAGCTCCGGCTCCGTGATTTTTAAATCCTGCGTTCCTAAAACTCCGGCCATTCCCCGAAGCAGATAGCAGGACAGAAATTCCGGGAATTTTCCCCGGATCAAAAAAAAGAGTCTGATCCCGTCCCCCATATACCGGATAAACAGGCTGAGAAATTCAAAAATCAGGGGATTCTGAATAAATTGAAAATCGTCCAGAACAATATTCACGTCTTCCTTAACGGACTCCAGCTGTTCCAGGATCTGTACGACGGTCAGCTCAACCGTTTCACGGGTCCAGATGACCGTCTCCTTATGTACGCGGAACCGGCCTGCCTGCCTTTGCAGCAGTGCTTCAAAATAGCGCAGAAAACGGTCCATATCATCATCCGTCCTCCCGAGCTGATACCAGCCGCAGGGCAGCCTGTAGGTCTGAAAATAGTCCGCCATAATTGCCGTTTTTCCGTATCCCGCTCCCGCGTGCAGAGCCAGCACCTGCCGGGGCGACTCATGAATCCGCTCGAGCAGGCCCGGCCGCCTTATCGCGCTGCAGACCACCTGGGGCATACGGAGCTTCGACGCCAGTAATTGTTCCTTCATTCGCTTTCTTCCTCCTACGCTGTGCACTACAGCCGAAAACGATCTGCCTCCTCCTCCAGAGCAGGATCATCATTCACCGGATAGCCATTTTCCATTTTGGTCGGCCGCACCCTCCCCATCTTTTTCTGTACCCAGTGTCCCAGCTCATGCATCAGAGCGCCGTCTCCGCCCGGCCCCAGGCAGATATCGGAGCCAACCGAGATCGCCAGGGCTCCCACTCGCGCCGGCGCCGGCGAATTTCGATAAACGCGCACATCATCCGCAGAAAAGCCTGTTTTTTGTTCCAGCGCCGCTTTCACGGAATCGGACAGGCCGGTTTCATTTCTTTTTCTCTCCTCTTTCCTTTTTTCCTGCGCATATATAGACATTTCTACAGCCTCCTTAATTTCAATTCTGCTGTTCACCTTCTCTTTTGGGTTGAATAGTATCATTTTCGACATAACAATATCTTAACACTTTACAAACAAAAGAGAATATGCCCCCTGCGCACCAAAAAAACCCGCCTCCGGCCCTCTCGGCCGGAAGCGGGTTTTCAAAGCATTGATCAAATGCCGTTACCGTTTCCTGAAAATTTCTTCTGCTGTATACTTTC
>CAMWWR010000007.1 GCA_947178045.1 uncultured Clostridia bacterium | reverse complement strand
CGTTTGCGGATTTCCCCGCTTGCTGCCGCCCGCTGCAGCGAATGCAGCAGGTTTGGCGGTTCTCTCATATTTTATATGTTTTTTCTAAAACTTGCAATGGCTTATCTTATTTTTAAGAAAATTTTTCGTGCCGTTACGAAATGTTTCGCATTGATTTAAGGAAGCGATGATCTAATCCGCGCTTCCTTAAATGCAAGTCGGTGACAAATACAAGGATTATCCGAATCTATTCCATCATCAATAAAATACTGAGGCAAAACATTCCGTCCCGCAGATCGATCGCGACATCCCCGGCATATTTCTCTGCGACCCGGCGAATATTGGCCAGCCCATAACCGTGACTATGGCTATAGCGATTGCCTTGGCCATAGCTGTGGTTATGGCCGTATCCATGATCGCTGCCCGGTGCATGACCGTCGGTTTCTCTCTTTGACGTAACGGGTAGCCCGCTTTCCGGATTCCACTGCAAAGTTCCCGTAAAGCTGTTGCTGATCTCTATCATGTAGGCGTTGTTTCTGCGGTAAGAAAGAATCGAGATATAAGGGGCTTCGCTTTCCGAGGTATTTTCCAGCGCATTTTGGAGGGCATTATTCAATATTACACTGATATCAAAGACATTTACAATGGAGCCTGCGGGATAGTGAAAATCAATATCAAAACGTATTTCCTGTTTTTCTGCTTTGTTTTGCATTTCCTGCAGAATAACATCGGTTACGGGATTTCCGCTGTTGATCCTTCCTGCCGCCTCGGAGAGTACTGCCTTCAGCTCCGTACTGTACGCAATGGCTTCCTCCGTCTTCTTTCCGGCATAAAGCCGTTCCAGGGTAATGAGATGATTTGTCATGTCGTGCCGGATGCCGCGGATATCCTGATACAGATTTTCCACCTGCTCAATATGCTGCCGGATGCTGCTGATCTGTGCGGCGAGTAGTTCGTTCTGCAGCTTTTCTTCCTGACCGGCCTTGATGCTCTGGTATAACACGATAACAACGACGATCGTGATAATGGCGACCGCACAGTAGAATAATGACAGAATATCATAGATATCAGAGTTTTTTTGGCTCTCTGCGATATAGAAATAACGGTAATACCATATAATTCGATAGCCCACGACTCCCATAAAGGATGGGGTTACCAGCACTAACAGTTCTTTTTTTGACATTTGAGCATGCTTATACACATAATTTTTCAAAATACACCATATACTGACGACTGTAAATAAAAGCTCCAATGCCAGATAAAAAACACATACCCCCACATAGAGGGCAAATGACATATTCGGATGGGTCAGCATATAATTTGTATTTTCGGCAAAGCTGTATAGTTTGTCGTACAGGACTTCCGCCATTGCAGAGGTAAACCAGCGCAGAGAGAAAAATGTCACGGCAACAAAGGCTTTTTGCCCGTAATTTCTGCGATCCATCCGGCACATCGCAAGAAATGCAGCAAAAGCCCCTGCGACGTATGATAAAAAGGTATTGAAACACAGGGGCGCAATATAAAGAGCCAGCATGGTCAGAATATATACGGCACTGACATAGAAAGAATGTCTTTTATTCTTCATAAACGGCCCCGCAAGCCGGAAAAGACAGTATCCTGCAGCAAGACTCTCTGCAATGGGCATCATATAGGCAGCTGTCCGGTATATTTCATCCTGCACCATTTTTTCTCCCCTTCCTGTGATTATACCCCAGACAGCATTCATGGAACAGATTCCGTTGCGGTGCCGCCGGAGGCGGCCATAATTTCCGTCAGGCTGATAAAAAGTTCCTCATAATCCGCATCATAATCCCGGCAGGTTTGCCGGACATAGGCCTCCGAAAAGCCGCGCAGAAATTCCTGTTCCCGGCGGATGCAGCGCAGGTATTCATAGATCCGGTCGATTCCGTGAAGCTGCTCGAGCGGCCGCAGCACCGGATAATCCAGCAGCAGAAGCTCGTCCTGCGGTGCGAAGCGCGCGTCGTAGCGAAGGAAAAAATCCGGCATTTCCTCTGCCATCGTGCTGCGGTATGCCCGGCTGCCGTAGTCGCAGAATTGCTCCATTATTTCATTGTACAGCCGGTTTGCCGCCCTGGTTTTTTCCACGACAAGCTGGTAGCCGCGTTCGTATGCCTCGGCGGCCGAGATGCTTCCGTCAGAGCCGGAGGAGGTGTCCCCGGCAGAACCGTCCGGGACGGCAGCAAGGGCTGTCTGCGGGAAACGGTCTTCGCCGGAAGGGAAAGGAGCATTTTCCGCAGGGTCGTTTTGCGCAGCTGCAGCCTGCCTTTCTGCAGCTGCTTTTCTTTCGGCTTCATATTCCCGGATGCAGTAGGCGACTGCCCCCATCAGCTGCTCCGCCCTCTCGTATGTCACCGAATCGCTGTCAAAGCTCGTGTACTTGTTCAGTAAATTTATTACAACCTCTAACAAATCCTCTTTTTCAAACATACATTTCTCCTGACGTTAATTGCGGACAGCCCCTCTTTTACCGTTTACTGGCACAAATCGTTGAGCGCGGCGAGATATTCTCCTCTGCTCCAGCGCGGCATCAAATCAAGCTCTTCATATTCTCCGGAGCCGCCGCTCTCCGTGTAGCCGCGGTAACCCGCGCGGATGGCCTGCGCAAATAAATTAAGACAGGTTCCCTCCAGATAATCCGGATCACCGTTGCAGACATCGTCAAACTGTTCCCGCATGAACGTAACCAGCTCATCATCTGTGATTTCGTCGTTCATTTCGTTTTTGAACAGGAAGAAGATTTCCGTCAGCCTGCCCAGCAGATCCGCCCATTCGTCCGCATTGACATAATCCGAATCGCAGAATGTGTAGATCAGCTTGGATAATATACCCTTGCCGAATTCGATTCTCCCTTCCGTGCGCAGTACATCTCTGCGCTTTTCCAGCAGCAGCTCCGCCTGCTCCTGCGTCAGCGTCAAACCGAATTTCGCAGTATACTCATTTGCTTCCTGAATATATGCGAGCTGATTTTTTTCATTGAGCTCTGCCAGCCATTTTCCGTTCTCCATTGTGCCCTCCTTTTGTCCGATCGCCTTTCCGTGATGCCGCGGAATGCTTCCGGTCTCCGTCCTTGCTATGATTCGTTTATTCTAGCATCCGCATCGTGAAATCTCAAGACTTGTATAAAGCAGGGCAGTCTGGTATAATATATGTGGAAATTAGAGAGCGCTTTCAGCAGAAAAACAGAGTGAAAGCATGCCTCTTTCCGGCGAGGCCTGCCATGAAAAAGAATTCTTTGAACCGAATAAAGTGGCTGATTATTGCACTGTCCGCAGCTGTGCTGCTGAACGTGCTTCTTTTATTGCAATTTTCCCCGCGTGCCCTCGGTCCGGAGCACCCGGGGAGCGATTCGGATATTTCGGGCAATTCGGGTGTTTCGGCGGTTCCGGATGTTCCGGACGCTCTGAATACTCTGGATGTTTCGAGCGTTTCGGATGTTTTGGATTCCACCAATACTCCGAATGCTTTGGAGGTTTCCGATATTCCAAATGTTTCGGATGCTCCGAAAACTCCGGATGTTTCAGGTGTTCCCGATATTCCGAATGGTCCGGACAATGCTGCTCCGGATAATATTGCAGCCATGGCCGGAAGCGGCCGCGAGCCCGGCGATATCACGGCAGCAGACGCTTTCGAGGCTCCGGCGGTTTCTGAGAGTCTGGGGACGTCCCAGGCGCACCTATCGGCCTCTGCTCCGACATCACAATCGGATAGCAGCTCTGCGGATCTGCAAGGTTCTTCGACGTCCTCTTCAACATTACAATCGGACGACAGCTCTGCAATTCCGCCCAGTTCTTTGCCCCCCTCTCCGGCATCTTCCACAGAATTGCTGCCGGATATCAGTCCCACACCGTTGGTGGAATTGCCGGAGGATACGGTCACACTTTGTCTGATGGGGGATTTGATGTGTCTTGCCGGGCAGCAGTATACCGCCGCGCGCAGGGACGGCAGCCATGATTATTCCGACAGCTTCGGAATGATTCTGGAAATATTGTCGCAATGTGACTTTGTGATCGCCAATCTGGAGACGACCCTCTCCGAGAGCAATCCGTATTCGACCGCGGAGAGGCTTGTGAATGATCAGCCGAACTGCAATGCTCCGGCGGATTATCTCGGCTCGCTGCGGCAGGCGGGCATTACGCATCTTGTGACGGCGAACAACCACAGCCTGGACGGAGGGATTGTCGGCGTTGAGGAGACGATCGCACATCTGGAGGAATATGGAATTCCGCACATCGGCACCTATCGAATGGACAACACCGGAAAACGCTATCTTCTGTTGGAGAAAAACGGAATACGGATTGCCCTGCTTGCTTTTACGGAGCTGATCAATCAGCGCGATACCGTAGCTGCGGAGCAGCTTTCCCGGATCATCGACTGCTATAGCAGCAGGACGGCGGCTGACCGCATCGCTGCCGCGCGTGCGGACGGAGCGGATTTTGTTATTGTATACAATCACTGGGGCAGCGAAAATACGCATGAGGTCAGAGCTTATCAACGTAAGCATGCGCAGGAGCTCGCGGACGCCGGGGCCGATCTTATCATCGGCTCCCATCCGCATTGCCTGCAGGAGCAGGAGGAGCTTACTGCCTCCAACGGGCGCAAAGTTCCCTGCTTTTATTCGCTCGGCAATGTTGTGTCCAGCATGACGCGGGATATCAATCACGATACGGTGCTCGTTCTACTGACACTGCAGCGCGGTGATTTGCGGCAGGAAGTGGACTCGCCTGCGGATCCTTCTGAAGAACCTGCGGCCTCTTGTGCAGGGGATGAGACCGCCCCGACGGAGATGGCCGCGGCCTCCTGCGCGGAAGCAGCATTCTTCCCGGGCGTTCATAGGGATTTGGATCAGGATCAGGCTCCGACCGCTGCCGTATCCATCCGGGGGCTCGAGCTGGTTCCGTGCCATGTGCTTCAGTCTCTGGAGGGCAAATACCGCGTTATTACACCGACGGATTACCTCCCGGCGGACAAAAAAGCAGCGGCAGAGCTGGCTGCCGCCGGAGAACGGATTTCAATGATATTTCCGCAGTATGAGCTGTATGTCGGGCCGTGAGTGAGCGGAATTTTTGGGAAACGCTGATTTAATCAGCGTTTCCTTAGACTGCGCTGCTTACTGCGGCGGCTTTGAGTCTGATTTTCTGCCTGTTCCGGCCCGGCTTTCGGCCTGTTCCGCCGGGCCGGGTGATGCTGTCTTATATGGCACTGAACCGTGCCGCCGGGCAGGTTCGGATTACCGCCCCGCCCCCTGGCGCACCTTCGGGATCGTCACAATAAAGCTTGTTCCCTTTGTGTACTGCGTGCGGATTTTGATGCGTCCGGTATGCGCCAGGATGATAAGCTTTGCAATGGAAAGTCCCAGTCCATGCCCCTCGATTTTGCGATCGCGCACATCGTCCGCGCGGTAAAACCGGTTGAAGATATTATCCAGATCCTTCCTGCGCATGCCGACCCCGGTGTCCTCCACCGTAATCACACAGTCCCCCTGCTTATTTTCGCAGGAGATCCGGATGGAATCACCGTCCTCGGTGTATTTCTGAGCGTTGTCGATAAAAACGCGGATGGCCTGCTTGATGGCCTGCTTGTCGCCGTACACCTGCACCGGCTCCAGCGCAGGGGACTCGATGCTGCGGTTGTGCGCGACAAGCTTTGTCTCCTTTACCATCTCCTCGACCACCGGCTTGATATTGAAATATGTCTTGTTCAGCTTCAGCGTCTTTTTGTCATGGCGGGACAAAAAGAGCAGCTTTTCGACAAGATCCTGCATCTGCGCGGCCTCGTTGGAAATTGCCTCCACGGATTCCGCGAGTACAGCCTCATCCCGGCTGCCCCAGCGCTTGAGCATATTGGCGTAGCCCTGCACGACAGCGATCGGCGTGCGCAGCTCATGGGAAGCGTCCGAGACAAATTGCTTCTGGCTCTCGTAGGAGAGCTCCAGCCGGTCCAGGGACTGATTAAAGGTCTCTGCCAGATCCTTCAGCTCGTCCTTCATTCCCTTCACATTCAGCCGTTCGCTGTGAAGATTGTTCACGGTGATCCGGTTCACGGTGTCCGACATTTCCTGGATCGGGGCGAGCATCCTCACATTTTGTCCGCGCGCCTCCCGGAGAATAAAGTACACAATGACCGCATACAGGAAAATCATGTTCAGTACAAGCTTCCACATGCGGTTGTAATCCCTTGTCATATTGTAGCTGAAGGTCGCTTCATATTTGATGCCGGCAGCGGTAAACGGCATTGTTTCGTTGATGACGATCTTGTGCTGTTCGTTCGAGGGCTCGATGTGGAGATTTCGAAAAAACAGGAAGCCCTTCACCGTAAAGTCGGTGTCGTCATACACAATATTCTGCGAGTCCTTTTCGCGGATTGTGACATGGACGCCGTAATCCGCATAGGGATTGAGCTCCGCCGCGGCCTGCGTCTCGATTCCGGCGATGATCTGCTCCGCCAGTTTCCGGTATTCTTCGGTCTGTGTGTTCAGATACAGCACCAGAAAGACGGCCATGAAAATGATGCCGTTGACGATCATCAGCTTGAGATAATTCAGCGATATCCGGTAGGACATCGACAGGCGCAGCCGCCCGATCAGAGCGTCTCTTTTTTCCCTGAGCGGGACCCAGGTCTTTTGTAAAAAACGGCGAAGTCCCTCGACAAATTTATCTTTCATCCTTGATTATATACCCCACTCCGCGCACGGTACTGATAACGCGAACGCCGAACCGGTCGTCGATCTTCTGTCTCAGATACCGGATATACACATCCACCACGTTCGTGTCGCCGAAATATTCGTAGCCCCAGACATTGTTGAGCAGCTGCTCCCTTGTCACGGCGATATTTTTATTTTTGAGCAGGTATTCCAGAAGCTCGTACTCCTTTTTTGTGAGAGCCAGCTCTTCCTCGCCGTAGTACGCACTGTGGCTCGCAACGTTCAGGGCGAGCTGTCCGAACGAGAGCTGATCCTTTTTCGGACTGCCGGCCGCCTCGCTCTTTTTGGCATGGCGGTTCAGAGCCACGCGGATGCGGGCGAGCAGCTCCTCGATGGCAAACGGCTTTGTCATATAGTCGTCCGCGCCCATATCCAGCCCCGCCACCTTGTCCGTGACATCGTCCTTCGCCGTCAGCATGATGATCGGAATTTCCGATTCTGTGCGGACGCGGCGGCACACCTCGATTCCGGACAGTCCCGGCAGCATAATGTCCAGCAGCACGAGATCCGCTCCGCTGTGCAGCGCCCGGTCGAGCCCTGTCCGTCCGTCGTTCGCGATCTCCACCTCGTAGCCCTCGTATTTTAGTTCCAGCTCGACAAAGCGGGCAATTTTTGCTTCATCCTCAACGATCAGTATTTTTGCCATCACAACCTGCCTTCCGCGGTCCAGCCGCCGATCGGGCCGCCTGCGTGAAGCCCTCCGCGGCGCGCCCTGTCCCGCCCGTTCCGGGGCGGACAAAAAATTCCTCTGTTCGTTATTATTGTAGCTGCTGCGGGTCAAATATGCAAGCGGTTCCAAATTAGGATTTGATTAGATTTGACGGCGCGCCGTCAGGGAATTGTGAAGGCATGGTTAGCGCCTTTTTGGGCGGCATATCAGAGAACAATAATAACAAAAATGTATAACTCGACTATATCTCTTGAATTTTTACAATGTTTATGATAATTTAATAATTGTCAGCGGACACAGAGGACTCCGCCGCCTCCGGCGGGAGCCGCTTCTGAAAATACGGGCTGACAGAAAGAGGTAGTTGTATTATGGAAAAGTTTTTTCGTGTAAAGGAAAACGGCTCCACGGTAAAAATCGAGATACTGGCCGGCCTGACGACGTTCATGGCGATGGCC
Source organism: uncultured Clostridia bacterium (assembly GCA_947178045.1). Taxonomy (GTDB): domain Bacteria; phylum Bacillota; class Clostridia; order Lachnospirales; family Lachnospiraceae; genus RGIG4057. The sequence continues at coordinate 6,505 of CAMWWR010000007.1, read as the reverse complement.
TACATTCTCATGGTAAATGCCGGAATGTTTTCTGATCTTGCGCCGACCATGAACGTGGAGGAGAACAAGCTGTACAATGCGGTCTATATTGCGACCGCGGTCTCGGCAGTCGCGGGAACTCTGCTGATCGGCCTGCTTGCCAATCTGCCGCTCGCGCAGGCCTCCGGCATGGGGCTGAATGCCTTCTTTGTCTACACAGTCTGCTTTGGTTTTGGCCTGACATACGCCAACGCGCTTGTTCTCGTACTGTTTGACGGCGTGCTCTTTGTTGTGCTGACCGTGACCGGACTGCGTGAAAAAATCTTCAGTGCCATTCCGGACTGTGTACGAATGGCAATTCCGGCGGGCATCGGGCTTTTTATCGCATTCCTCGGCCTGCAGAACGCGGGCATCGTCGCGAAGGACAGTTCGACCGGCGTCACGCTGGAATCCTTCAACTTGTTCAACGGAAAAGCTACCTGGGCCTCCGTTATGCCGATGCTCGTAACGATCTTTGCATTGATCGCCATCGCGGCGCTCACCGCGAAAAAGGTGAGGGGAGCCGTTTTCTGGGGAATGCTCGGCGGAACCGCGGCATACTATATTCTCGGCTTCACGGTAAAAGATTTCTATGTCGGTTTCGGTGACGAATTCAATTTCAACCCGTTCACTGCATTTAAGGATTTCGGCGAGCTCTCCTTCGGCAAGGTATTTACGCAGGGCTTTGATTTTACCGCATACCTTGATGTGGAAGGGCATTCGGCCGGCTCCCTGATTATTCTGCTTATCACAACGGCGCTTGCCTTCTGCCTTGTTGATATGTTTGATACGCTCGGAACGCTGTTCGGCGCCTGCTCGCGCGGCATTATGCTGACAGAGAAGGGCGAGGTTCCGAATTTCCAGAAGGCAATGCTCTCGGACGCGATCGCCACGGTCTGCGGCTCTGTCTGCGGAACCTCCACCGTAACGACGTTCGTGGAGGCCTCCTCCGGTATCGCGGAGGGCGGGCGCACCGGCCTTTCTGCTGTCATAACGGCGGGCATGTTCTTTATCACCATGTTCCTGAGCCCGATCGCCTCCCTGATTCCGGGCTGCGCGACCGCTGCGGTTCTGATTTTCGTCGGCGTGCTGATGATGGGCGCAGTGCTGAAGATCGACTGGAACAATGCCGCGGTTGCGCTTCCGGCGTTCCTGACCATCTCCTTCATGCCGTTTACCTACAACATCAGCTACGGCATCGCATTCGGCTTGATTTCGTACATATTCCTGTGCCTGTTTACCGGGAAGGTAAAGGAGATCAAGGCGGGGACCTGGGTCATCGGTGCTTTGTTTGCCATCATGTTCTTTGTAACTCACTGATTGACGAACCGGCAGGGTTTTAAAGCCCTGCCGGTTTCCATAAATTTCCTGTGCCCTTTTCTTTCGATTTTTCTGCATGCACCAGAGGCTTGCGGATTTGCAAAGGAATATGCTGCTTCGCGGCACAAATCCGGCGCGGGAAACGCTTTATTCATCGTTTCCCCTGAAAGTTTTCATCATGGCTGATGATCATTCCCTGCGATCCGCATTAAAAGTCACAGTTTTTTTGTGCTTCTACAGGTCTTTGCTCCCATAATTTTACAATACGCCACCGCCACCACTGTACTGAAAAGCGTCGCTGCAATTGCAGGTGCGATGACCGCTGTCGGGCTGGCGCTTCCGTACTGACTGCGGTAGGCGATCACGTTGACCGGGATCAGCTGCAGTGATGATATATTCAGCACGAGAAAGGTGCACATTTCATTGCTTGCGCGGCGGTTGCCCTCTGTCAGATATTCCGGATTTTTCCGCTCCTTTTCCAGTTCGGAAAGCTCTTCCATTGCTTTAAGCCCGGCCGGGGTAGCGGCCCAGCCCAGTCCCAGCAGATTGGCGATCAGATTGATACCGATCGCCTCTAGGCTCGGATGCCTGGCTGGTATATTCGGAAACAGAAAATGCAGCGCCGGCTGCAGTCGCTTTGTCAGACGCTCCATAATGCCGGATGCTCTTGCCACTTCCATAAGCCCAAGCCAAAGTCCCATCACTCCGAGCATGGTGATGCACAGATTTACGGCGTCCCGTGCAGAGGTCAGCGCAGCCTCGCCCACCTCGGGCATTGTACCATGAAATGCTGCATACAAAATACCGATTAGAATCATTCCACCCCAAATAAAATTAAGCATATTTTCCTCCGCACAAATGTAATTGCATTTTGTTCGGGCAGATTCGTCAACATTGTTTCCGATGCTGCTTATTCTCTATATCTGCCGTCCTTTATCAGTTTTCTATACAATTTATGCCAGGAAATACGAAAATATTTCTTTTTTCGTTGACGAATTCCAAATTTTGTGTTATTCTACTTCTGGTAAAAGCAATTAAATTTTTACACGAACTGGTAATCTTATTTGTTGTTTTGGATATGGACTGTTTTTGAAAAACTTCATCTGAAGGGAAAGAGAGGATGTGTACTATGAAGAGTACTGGTATTGTCAGGAGGCTTGATGAGCTGGGGCGTATTACTCTTCCGATTGAGCTCAGGAGGACGCTTGGGGTCGGAGAGAGGGATCCCCTTGAAATCTATGTTGAGGAGAACCGCATTATTCTCGAAAAATACGAGCCGGTGGACATCTTCAACGGAACGAAGACCGATCTGATCGAATACTGCGGAAAGAATGTCTCCAGGGCCTCCATCATCGAGATGGCAAAGCTTGCAAACATTATCGAGTAAAAATCTTCTGATTTTCTGTGCATCCCTCTGCGGATTCTGAAGCTTCTGAAAAATAAACAGCCTGTCCCGGCGCTGCTTGCGCAAAAGAATGGGGACAGGCTGTTTTCTGTTGTCGTTATATGCCTCTGCATCGGAGGAAAGCCAAAGCAGCGTTTTCTGTTACTCCTTTAAAAACAGCCGGAATCTGCGCTCTATTTCCTGTATGTATTCCTCCAGCGGCCGGTTCCCGGCGAGCACCTCGGCATAGTCTCCGCAGACATCCTCGTCCACGGCAAAGCAGACCTCCCCGTCCTCAAAGAGCCGGTAAATCTGCTCCCGCGGCGAACCGGGCTCCGTCTCACAGTCCCGGAAGTACAGGAGATCGTTTCGCTTCATCAGGTATGCCATCAGATCCGCAAGATACCGCAGAGCTTCGGCAAGCCGCGGGGATTTTTGATTGACGGCAAGAAAATAGACCGTCACGCTGTTTTTGTCTTCGGCTCTGCCCTTTGGAATATTGTATAACGAGCCTGAGCTCCCGATCATCATCGCTTCAAGCTCCGGCTGTCTTCCATAACAGTCCAGCAGACCGAGCAGCCGGTTTTCGCCGGGCACATATTTCGTGAATTGCAGCAGCTCCCTGTTTTGATACAGCATTCTCAGGTCACTCAGACATTCGAGAAAAAATTCGTTCTGTGCCGTCGTATTGTGCCGGAAATACTGTCGGAAAAAATAGCTGCCGATATGATCCGGAGATATTTCCAGCCGTCCCGCAGCCTCCGGCGGCAGCTCGGAGACAGCGTCGGCAAACTCGCTGATGGTCATGTGATCGCGCAGCCGGACGCCGGCTTGCTCCATCTGCTCCTCCTCCACACGAATTGCCCAGGTGTTTACGGAAAATGGAAGCATCCATATCATTCCGTTTTCGTCGGTGGCTGCCTCGCGTATGTACGGAAAGCATTTGTCAAGATATTCCTCGATGCCGGGCAGATCGTTCAGAGGGTAAAGCGTGCCGCTGTCCCGCAGGGTAATGCTTCCGGCATAATCCGAGGAGCCCATGCACAGATCGTAATCCTGATCCTGCGCCAGCATTTTCAGCGCGATCTTATCCCAGCTCTCGTCGATGCGCTCCAGTGCATAGCCGCAGCCGTACGGAGCCACCGAGGACAGCTCGTATGTTGAGATCAGACTCACCGTTTTATTGTTCTTCTGCACGTCGGCCAGCGGAAAGCTGACGAGCTTATTGGAATCGAAATCCTGCAGAAATACCAGGCCGTTCCCGTACCATACCCGGTTGGAGACATGGGACGCGGAAGTGTCGTAAACCTCGATTTCCAGGTTGATGCTGTCAAAATCCGACATTACAATTCCCTGAGAATTTCCCGGGTTATTGTACAGCAGGCTTTTCCCTTCGTTGCAGACGGCAAAGTCGTAAAATTTGTATTCCTCCAGCTTTGTTTTTGCCTGGAAGACATCCTCCTTCGGGTCATATTCGACCAGACAGTAGCCGTCATCCCGGAAGTATGCAAGTGCAATGAGGGTTCCGTTGCCGCCGGAGGCTATGCTGATCGGAGACTCGAGCTCCATCGGCAGGTAGAAGTTCTCGGCGAGGGAGTAATACATGAGGGTATCCCCGGCCGAAAAATCATATTCGTTTGAGGCGTTGGCGCTCATTAAAAGCGTCGGGTGGAATCTGCGCTGTCCCATTGCGTATATTTTATCATCCAGCAGAACGATCTGCGTGACCTGGGCGAAGGCCTTTCCGAAGTTACACAGGTTTTCCAGCTCTCCCGTGCTGATCCGGTATTTCGCCAGGGACATATAGAGGCTGTTCGATTGTCCCATAAAATATACGGTATCTCCGTCCTCCTCCGCGGCGATCGAGTCAATATTTGCATAACCGTCCAGAGGGTACAGGCCGGTGCGCTCGCCCTGCGCGTTAAAGCGATAAAGACAATAAGGCTTGCCTTCCCTTGCCGTAATGGCGAATATTGTACCGTCCTTCAGGGTTGTGACTGCCTTGACGGCTCCCTCCGCCTCATACTCGGTCCGGAGCTCTTGCAGCGGCACGCCCGGCTCTATTTTCATTTTTCCGCAGGCGGTGAGGAACACAAGGATGCACAGGATACCTCCGAAGACCGCGCGATAATATCTCCCAAAGCGATTGTTCTCCTTCATTTTGTTTCGTCCCCCTTTTCCTTGGCCGGCACAAGGAATTCCGTAGAAAACGCGCCGTCCTCACTGTTGTATTTGCACCAGCCGCCGTGCTCCTCAATAATATTTTCGGCGCGGCGGAGTCCGAAGCCGTGCAGACCGCCCTTGCGCGTAGCAAAAAGCTTTCCTCTTTTCTCCTGCTTTGGCCCCGCGGAATTGAGCATGGAGAAATAGAGCATGGGACCCTTCATCGTGATGTAGAGCCGCAGAAAACGTTCTTCCGGCGGCACGCTCCGACATGCCTCGACAGCGTTGTCAAGCAGATTGCCGAGGATGATGCTCAGTTCCACGTCAGTGAGGGACAGATTGTCCGGAATATTCGCCTTCACGGATATGCTGACGCCGGCTGCTTTTGCCTGCGGCAGCTTTGCCGAGAGAATGGCGTCCGCGGAAATATTGCCCGTTTTCAGAAGGGTGTCCAGATTTATAATGTCGGAATCCAGCTCGTCGATGTAATGCAGCGCACGCTCGTACTCGCCCGCCTCCAGCTGCCCCCGCAGCGTCTGCAGGTGGTGGTGGAAATCGTGCTTGTAGCCCCGCATCTCCCGGTGGATGCTGCGCACCTCGTCCAGATGCTTTTCCGTCAGCTCCGTCTGCATATCCACGATTTTCAAAAAGGTCTTTTTTCTCATATCGATACCCGTGCCTGTTGCAGGTCTGCCTGTGATATTTCCTCAGACAAACGTTTGAAAATGCTTTTTTCCAAATTGGTATCCGTGTCTGTCACAAGCCGCAAGCCTGCCTGTGATATTATTCCTGATCCAGGGAATATACCGCTTCGCGGCGCAAATCCGGTGCCGGAAACACTTTAATCAGCGTTTCCCGGAGTTTCTTTAATTATGCTCAATAAACGCCCGGTTGATATCATCGTATTTTCCGCGCGCCAGCGGCAGCGCCGCGCCGTTGTCCAGCCAGACCTGCGTGCGGGAAATACGCGTCACATGCTTCAGCGAGACCAGGTAGCTGCGGTGCGGACGGAAAAAGTCGTCGGAAAGCTTCGCTTCAAAGGCGGAAAAATTTTCGTGGACTCTGTATTCGCGCGCCGCTGTGTAAATTGCAACATAATGCAGGAAGGCTTCCACATACAGGATATCCTGCTCCGGCAGCTTGATCGTCTCGCCGTCGCAGGCGATCACGACGGACGGCGCTTCGACGGACAGCCTTTGTGCCGCCCGGTCGAGCACCGCGTTCAGCCGTTCCTTCGATACCGGCTTGACCAGATAGTGCAGGGCGTCGACCTCGTAGCCTTCGCCGCACAGCTCGAAATGGGAGGTGATGAAAACAATCTCCGCGCGGAGCCCGTCCTGCCTCAGCTGTTTTGCCAGCTCGAGCCCGCTCATTCCCTTCATCTCGACATCGAGAAGCAGGATATCAAACGCCCTGTTTTCTCCGTACGCAAAAAGAAAGCCCTCCGCGGAGGAGAAAGGGACAAGCTCAACACGGTATTGTCTTTCCTTCGCCCATGCGGCGGCCGCTTCCTCCAGCCATAAAAGCGAGGTCTGCTCGTCGTCGCAGACCGCGATTCGAAATTTCATGCTGCCTCTCATTCCGCCGCGCAGGCGGCAGTGTAGTTCCGGGAATCCCTTC
>CAMWWR010000006.1 GCA_947178045.1 uncultured Clostridia bacterium | reverse complement strand
TTTCTCATGTGCTTCGCTGATAAAAATAATCGCTCTCTCTGCTCCTAACGCTGTACTGCTCATGCTTTTTCCTCCATTTCTTATTTTGCTTTGCTGACCATAACAAAAAAGGACACTTCTCTAAAATTTTCTTTTAGAAAAATGTCCTTATAGTACAAAATATTAACTTGAACTGACACGAGTTTAATTTAAAATCGTTTATTTTAACCCTTTAAGAGAGTTTATTTTGTCGTACTTTTGTCGTACCATACTGTTTTAAAGTCCGCAAACCCTTGATTTTACTGGTCTTTTCCGCCAAGCGTTTTCATTGTCGGAAACAGCAGCACATCCCGGATCGCCGGTGAATCCGTCAGCAGCATGATCATCCGGTCAATCCCGAATCCGATCCCGCCCGTCGGAGGCATGCCGTGCTCCAGCGCATTCATGAAATCCTCGTCGGTCGCGTTCGCCTCTTCGTCGCCCTGGGCCAGCAGCTCTTCCTGCGCCCGGAAGCGCTCGCGCTGATCGATCGGGTCGTTCAGCTCGGAATACGCGTTCGCCATCTCCCAGCCGTTCATAAAGAACTCAAAGCGCTCCACATAATCCGGATTATCCGGCTTTTTCTTGGTCAGTGGCGAGATCTCCACCGGATGATCCATAACGAAGGTCGGCTGCACAAGATGCTCCTCGACAAACTCCTCAAAAAACAGATTCAGGATGTCGCCCTTTTTGTGGCGCTCCTCAAATTCCACCTGATGCTCCTTCGCCGCGGCCCTCGCCTCCTCAAGCGTGTGAATCTCGTTGAAATCAACGCCGGAATATTTCTTCACCGCATCCACCATCGTGATGCGCTCAAACGGCTGCCCGAGATCCATCTCGATGCCGTTGTAGGTGATTTTCGTGGTGCCGAGCACCTCGTTCGCCACAAAGCGGTACAGCTTCTCCGTCAGATCCATCATGCCGTTGTAGTCGGTGTATGCCTGATACAGCTCCATCAGCGTAAATTCCGGATTGTGCCGCGTATCAACGCCCTCATTGCGGAACACGCGCCCGATCTCATAAACCTTTTCCAGTCCTCCCACGATCAGACGCTTCAGGTAGAGCTCCAGAGAAATGCGAAGCTTGACATCCTCGTCCAGCGCATTGTAATGCGTCTCAAACGGACGCGCCGCAGCGCCGCCCGCGTTTGCCACCAGCAGCGGCGTCTCCACCTCCATAAAGCCCTCGCCCGCAAGATACTTACGGATGCTCGCGATAATCTTCGAACGCTTGATAAAGGTCTCCCTGACCTCCTGGTTCATAATCAGATCAACATACCTCTGACGGTAGCGCAGATCGGTATTGGTCAGGCCGTGATACTTCTCCGGCAGGACGTTGAGTGATTTCGCAAGCAGAGTGATCTCCTCCGCATGCACCGAAATCTCCCCCGTTTTTGTCCGGAATACCTCTCCCTTAATGCCGACAATATCGCCCACATCAAACTTCTTGAAGCCGGCATACACCTCCTCGCCGACGCTGTCGCGCGCGACGTAGGACTGGATATTGCCCTGCAGATCCTGCACATTGCAGAACGACGCCTTGCCCATCACGCGCTTCTGCATCAGACGTCCGGCAACGGACACCTTCGTGCCCTCCAATGTATCAAAATTATCCTTGATCTCCGCACTGTGGTGCGTTATGTCATACTTTGTGATCCGAAACGGGTCCTTCCCCGCCGCCTGCAGCTCCGCCAGCTTGTCGCGCTTCACCTGAATCAGCCGGTTGACCTCCTCCCGCGACTGCGCCGCCTCTTCCATGTTCCGCTCGTTTCCTTCCTCTGCCACCGTATCCCTCATTTCTATAAAAAAATCGTCATGCCTTTTTGCAATAATTTTTCCCGCGATCACTGCGCTGCTTTGCGCAATAATCTGCTTATTTTCCCGCATCGGCCGCCCCGTCTCCCCGAGGAACCGTCCCGGCCTCCTTCAGCAATCAGTTTGTCTTCTGAATCTCAAGCACCTTGTACCGGATCACGCCTGACTGCGTCTCCACGTCGATTACCTGCCCGAGCTTTGCGCCGATCAGCGCGCGCCCCACCGGCGACTCATTGGAGATTTTTCCTTTTAAGCTGTTCGCCTCGGTAGAACCGACAATCTTGTACTCCAGAATATCGTCGAATTCCATGTCAAGAATTTTGACCATGCAGCCGACGTTGATCGCGTCGACATCGACCTCGTCCTCCACGACGACCTCGGCGTTTTTCAGGATCTTATCGATCTCCTCAATCCGCGCCTCGATATCCCGCTGCTCATCCTTCGCCGCATCGTACTCGGCATTCTCGGAAAGATCGCCCTGCTCCCTGGCCTCCTTGATCTTCTGCGCCACCTGTCTTCTCCGGTTGACCTTCAGATCCTGCAATTCCTCCTCCAGCTGTCTGAGACCCTCATACGTTAAAATATTTTTTTTCTCTGCCATCGAAATTCACTTCCTCCATACCCTGGCCGTCAGCCACCGTGCGGCCGACTGTAAAGCCACGCCATTATCCGCATCATTATAGCTGATTCCCGCCCTCTTGTCAACCGCCCGGATCGCATGTTTTTCGCACGCCGGAAACGGTCCGGCGTTCCCTCTTCCGGCAAACCGCTCCGTCCTTCTCCTGCTTCTCACGGGAAGGTCCTCTGCAGATTTTTGCCCCCGGCCCGAATTGTTCTCTGAGCCCGTTTCGCCGGACAACCGAAAATAATGCACAATACAACAAAACCCGCTCCGTCCGCACGCGATTTTAAAAAAATTTTACTGGTAAAATTATCTCAAGACACTTTACTATTTTGTCGTTTCGTGATACTCTTTTAGATAGGTATTTTTGATTTTCTAAAATACATTAAAGCCTGCGGAACCCGAATACTTTTTCCGGTCCGCTAAAGATAAGGAGGATATAAAACATGGCTAGGAAAATGAAAACCATGGATGGTAACACCGCTGCGGCACATGTGTCTTACGCATTTACCGACTGCGCTGCTATCTATCCGATCACGCCTTCTTCCCCGATGGCTGACTACACCGATATGTGGGCAACCCAGGGAAGAGAGAACATCTTCGGTCATCCGGTCGTTCTTACCGAGATGCAGTCCGAGGCCGGTGCAGCGGGCGCCGTACACGGCTCCCTTGCGGCAGGTGCGCTGACCGCCACCTACACTGCTTCCCAGGGACTTCTCCTGATGATTCCGAATATGTACAAGATCGCGGGCGAGCTGCTCCCGGGCGTGATCAACGTAACCGCGCGTGCTCTCGCAAGCCACGCTCTTTCCATTTTCGGCGATCATTCCGACATTTACGCATGCCGTCAGACCGGTTTTGCAATGCTCTGTTCCGGCAATGTGCAGGAGACGATGGATCTCGGAGCCGTTGCACATCTGACCGCGATCAAGGGACGCGTTCCGTTCATGCACTTCTTCGACGGCTTCCGCACCTCCCACGAGATCCAGAAGATCGAGATCTGGGATTATGAGGACCTGAAGGAAATGGTTGACATGGATGCTGTCGAGGCGTTCCGCAGGCGCGCGCTCAATCCGGAGCATCCGGTACAGAAGGGCACCGCTCAGAACCCGGACGTATTCTTCCAGGCAAGAGAGGCATGCAACCCGTATTACGACGCGGTTCCGGAGCTCACCCAGATGTATATGGACAAGGTGAACGAGAAGATCGGCACGAACTACAAGCTGTTCAACTACTACGGCGCAGAGGACGCAGAGCATGTCATCGTAGCGATGGGCTCCGTATGCGACACGATCGAGGAGACAGTCGACTACCTGAATGCCGCAGGCGGCAAGTACGGCGTCGTTAAGGTTCGTCTCTACAGACCGTTCTCGGCAAAGCACCTCGTAGAGGCAATTCCGGCTTCCGTTAAGCAGGTCACCGTGCTCGACCGCACGAAGGAGCCTGGCGCGCTCGGCGAGCCGCTCTATCTCGACGTTGTGGCAGCCCTCAAGGAATCCCAGTTCGCAGCCGTTCCGGTTTACAGCGGACGCTACGGCCTCGGCTCCAAGGACACCACGCCGGCACAGATCAAGGCCGTTTACGGAAATACCGACAAGAAGAAATTCACCATCGGCATCGTGGACGACGTGACCAATCTCTCCCTCGAGGTTCCGGAGGAGATCGACACCGCTCCGGCAGGCACGACCTCCTGCAAATTCTGGGGTCTCGGCGCGGACGGTACGGTCGGTGCAAACAAGAACTCCATCAAGATTATCGGCGATCATACGGACAAGTACGCTCAGGCATATTTCGATTATGACTCCAAGAAGTCCGGCGGCGTTACGATCTCCCACCTTCGCTTCGGCGACAAGAAGATCCGTTCCACCTACCTGATCAACAAGGCCGATTTCGTAGCCTGCCACATGCCGGCTTATGTTCGCAAGTACAACATGGTTCAGGATCTCAAGGACGGCGGTTCGTTCCTGCTCAACTGCGCATGGACGGCGGACGAGCTTGAGACGGAGCTTCCGGGACAGGTAAAGAAATATATCCATGACCACAAGATCAACCTCTACACGATCGACGGCTTTAAGCTCGGCAAGGAGATCGGTCTCGGCGGACGCATCAACACGATCCTCCAGTCGGCCTTCTTCTCCATCTCCGGCATCATTCCGGAGGAAGATGCGATCAAGTATATGAAGGATGCGGCGACCGCGACCTACTCCAAGAAGGGCGACGACGTCGTAAAGATGAATCACGACGCCATCGACGCCGGCGCAAAGAACTATGTGAAGATCGAGATTCCTGCTTCCTGGGCAGATGCGGCGGACGAGGATCTCGCCATCTCCGCTACAGAGGGCAGACCTGAGGTTATCAAATATGTCAACACCATCCAGAACGCGATCAACGCGCAGGCCGGAAACAACCTTCCGGTATCCGCATTCGTTGACTACGCAGACGGCGCGGTTCCGCTCGGAACGGCCGCTTACGAGAAGCGCGGCGTAGCCGTTGACGTTCCGGTATGGGATTCCGAGAAATGTATCGGCTGCAATAAGTGTGCGCTTGTTTGTCCGCATGCCTGCGTTCGCCCGGTTGCCATGACCGAGGAGCAGGCGGCAAAGGCTCCGGCCGGCGCTTCCATGAAGGAGCTCAAGCAGTACGACGGCAAGAAGTTCGCCATCACCATCTCTGTACTCGATTGTACCGGCTGCGGCGCATGCGCAAATACCTGTCCGGTCAAGGCGCTCTCGATGGCAGGCCTCGAGTCCCAGATGGATACACAGAAGATGTTCGATTACGGCGTAACTCTTGAGGAGCCGGCGGACATCATCGCAAAATTCAAGGAGACAAGTGTTGTCGGCAGCCAGTTCAAGCAGCCTCTGCTCGAGTTCTCCGGCGCATGCGGCGGCTGCGGCGAGACTCCTTACGCAAAGCTTGTAACCCAGCTGTTCGGCGACAGAATGTATATCGCGAACGCGACCGGCTGCTCCTCGATCTGGGGCGGTTCCTCCCCTTCGACGCCGTACACGGTGAACAAGGAAGGCAAGGGTCCGGCCTGGGCAAACTCCCTGTTTGAGGACAATGCCGAGTTCGGTCTTGGTATGCAGCTCGCTGCTTCCACTCTGCGTGACCGCGTAATCGACAGCGTAAAGAACCTTGCTGCTGTTGCGGAGAAGGAAGAGGTGAAGGCGCTCCTCGACGAGTTCCTTGCTACGAAGGATTCCTCCACGGCAAACGGTCCGGTTGCAAAGAAGCTTGTTGCCGCTCTTGAAGGCTGCGACTGCGACAATGCAGACAGGGCTTATATCCTGAAGAATAAAGATTTCCTCGCAAAGAAGTCCCAGTGGATCTTCGGCGGTGACGGCTGGTCCTACGATATCGGCTTCGGCGGCGTTGACCATGTTCTTGCCTCCGGCAGGGACGTCAACATCCTTGTATTCGATACCGAGGTTTACTCCAACACCGGCGGACAGTCCTCCAAGGCTACCCCGACCGGCGCGATCGCACAGTTCGCAGCTGCCGGCAAGGAAGTAAAGAAGAAGGATCTCGCAGGCATCGCGATGAGCTATGGCTATATCTATGTTGCACAGATCGCCATGGGCGCAAGCGAGGCACAGTGCATCAAGGCACTCGCCGAGGCGGAGAGCTATCCGGGTCCGTCCCTTGTGATCGCTTATGCTCCATGTATCAACCATGGTATCAAGGGTGGCATGAAGAATGCACAAGCCGAGGAGAAGCGTGCTGTTGAGGCCGGTTACTGGCATCTGTTCCGCTTCGACCCGCGCCGCACGATCGAGGGCAAGAACCCGTTCCAGCTGGATTCCAAGGAGCCGACCGCAAATTATCAGGAATTCATCAACAGCGAGGTTCGCTACAACCGTCTTTCCCGTTCCAACCCGGAAAGAGCAAAGGCGCTCTTCGACAAGGCGGAGAAGGAAGCAAAAGAGAAATACGCAAAGCTCGTCGAGCTTGCAAAATAAGCTTTTTATCAGCTTTTGGAACCGGGCAGGGAGATTTTTCTCCCTGCCCGCCCGCTCCGGACATCCGTCCGCCGGGATTCATCAGCAGGAAAATAAGCGGCACTTGGCTTTTATCGCCGGGTACCGCTTATTTTTCGTCTTTCTGCAAACTTTACGGATGCTTATGCTGAAAATCATTCTGAAAAATGAACCTTTCGGTATCGCTTCCCGTCTATAATAAGTGAAACCGGTTTTCATCAAATATAGACAGGAGGAGGTGATGATGTGGACGATTTTGAAACATTGCTGGAAGCGGAGCGAGTATCTGTCGAACGCTTTGTAAGATTTCGATTGAATTCCAGGGCGGATGCGGACGACGTGCTTCAGGAAATCTATTTTACAGCTTATCTGAAGTTTCCTCAGCTGAAGAACCGGGCATCGTTTAAGGCCTGGATCCTGAGCATAGCCCGAAACAAATGCAACGACTATTTCCGCAGGAAAGCCAAACAATTTGAGATCCCGATTGACGAGCTAACAGAGAAAGAATTGTCAGAGGGCAGGCATGGTATTTCGGAGGTATATACCGTAAGAGAAACTCTCGGCTTGCTGGGTGATAAGGATAAGCAGATTCTTTATCTGTATTTCTGGAAGGAGCTGCCCCAGGCGGAAATCGCAAGGCGGCTGAACATTCCTGTCGGAACAGTAAAAAGCAGGCTTCATACCGCAAAGCAAAACTTCAAAAATAAATATCCGCATCGCACCGATCGCTCGAAAGGAGAATACAGCATGAAAAAGTTGCCTGAATTTATTCCCGAATACAAAATCGAAGCAAGTCCGGAAGCGCCGTTTGCGGTAAAATGGGAAGAGCTTATGGGATGGTTCCTCATCCCCAGACTCGGCGAAAGGCTTTCCTGGGGCATGTACGATATTCCTTCCCGACGGTGCAGCCATGTGTATGACATGAAGGTTACCGGCAGAGCAAAGGTCCACGGCATCGAGGGGGTGGAGCTGACCGCAAGAGAGGCGTCATACTCCGATAAGACGGAAGTCATTGACCGAACCTTTGTGGCTCAGCTCACAGAGACCCACTGCCGTTATCTGGCGGCAATCCGGACCGACGAAGAGGTCAGAAACTATATCACTTTTCTTGACGGCGATGAGTTTATGCCTGTCTGGGGTTTCGGCGAAGACAATATCGGAAACGAAACAAATCTGGCTCCGAAGGGTGATATTCAGAGAACCGGAGCAGCTGTAACGAGCGCCGATAAAGAATTCCTGCTGGATATCGTGGGGCGATATATCGTTACGATCAACGGAAAAAGCTATGATACCGTATGCGTAATGGATATCGAAGCCCGTAACTGCGGGGTGATATCCGAGCAATTCCTGGACCGGAACGGCCGGACAATTCTCTGGCGCCGCTTCAACCGCGATGACTGGGCAATCGACCGATACCGGAAGCGCTGGAGCGAGCAGCTTCCCGATAATGAACGACTTACCATTAACGGCACTGTCTATGTACACTGGTACGATTGCATTACGGATTATATTATCTGAGGAAGCGCCGATTTAAGGAAGCGCTGATTTAATCACCGCTTCCTTAAAACCTCCGGCAAATGCGCACGGATTTGCCAGGGAATATGCCGCTTTGCGGCGCAAATCCGCGAAGGAAACGCTTTAATCAGCGTTTCCTTCAATTATCGCTTTCCCAAAAAAAGGCAGTGTGACCAAAGTCACACCGCTCTTTTTTCGTGCACTTATTCCTCTGCGCCTGCGGTCTCACCGCTCTCCTCTACCTTCGTGCCGCACTCGTTGCAGAACTTTTTGCCCGGAGCCAGCTCCGCGCCGCAGCTCGCACAGTATCTCTTCTCCTCCGGCTGCTCCTCCTCAACCTCAACCGCCTCCGCGTCGATGATCTCCGGAATCTTTGCGCCGCACTCGCTGCAGAACTTCGAGCCTGCCGGGTTTGCACTGCCGCACTCCGGGCACACGGCCTCATCCTCCGACGGAGCCGGGTTCTTTGCCGCCTTCTTCGCTGCGTTCGCCTCGTTGATCTTCCGGAGCGCTTCCTCTCTCTCCTCGACCCTTGCGGTGTACTTGTCAATCGTCATACAGATATTCACCGCATCCGGCGTAAGTACCTCGCCCGCCTTGTAGAGCTCATAGTAGATAGCCCCGAGCTTTGCCTCCTGCTCAACGATGCCTCTTCTTTCCTCGGCAATCCCCGCCTTCAGCCTGGAGATCTCGATCACCTCGCTCGTCTTGTCGCTGGCCGCCTTTACAATGTCCTGTACCCTTTCCAATACTGTCATGATTTCCTCCATTCCGCCGCCCGGAAAATCATCCGATCTCCGCCGGCATATTTTTTAATTTGGGTCTGAGACTATTGTAACAGAAATGAATCCATTTTTCATTAAAGAATGCTTTGATTTTGATTAAAATTATGTGAACTCGTAGTTCCAGATTTTTCCTCCTCTGTAAATGATTCTTAACAATCGTGACAAGAAAGTGACTTATCTGCCGGTTATACTGGAGGGGCCGCAATGTCCTGCCCGGCTTCGCTCCGACAGACCCCTGCGGTTGTCCCGTTGTTCCGGCAGCGATGCCGGCTCTGAAAAGGAAGTTATGCCATGAAAAAGAAACGAAGCTCTTATGTTACCAGGGGCCTCACGCTCCTTGTCCTGTCCCTGCTGCTCCTGAGCCTGGCTGTCATCTCCCCGTCCGATGTCTTGCAGACCTCCGGCGAGACCGACACGCAGGAGACGATCGATTTTCGGGTGCTCTCGACAAGCGACATCCACGGACAGGTCACCGCCTTTAATTATGAGACCGGCGAAGCCGACCCGAAGACGGGCCTTTCCAAAATCGCCACGCTTGTGAAAAAGGAGCGCTCCGCTGCCGGCAAAAACAATACTCTGCTGATCGATGCGGGCGATTCCTTTTACAGCTACTCGACCAATTACATATATGATAATTATCCGGATGCCGTTCAGCCGATCTATCAGGCAATGAACCTGATGGGCTACGACGGCATCACCCTTGGCAATCACGATTTCGACCATCCATGGGATTACCTGTACGATCAGCTGGATCGCTCCGGTCTTCTCGACCGCACCTTTGTGAGCAACGCCGTCTACACGGAAAGCGGCGAGCAGCCGTTTCGTTCCTCTGCGATCCTCACCCGCAAAATGAAAACCTCGGAGGGACGCACCGTAAAGGTCAAAATCGGCATCGTGGGCGCTACCTACACCAGCTTCTCCCAGCGCCGCTACCGCTACTCCGGCTTTCTGGACGGACTGGACATCTATCAGACCGTCAAGGCCGAATCCGAGCAGCTGAAGGCGCAGGGCGCCGATATCGTTGTCGCCTTCATCCACGGCGGTGTCGGACTGCTCAGCGGCGCGAATACGACAACCCATGCCGGCGCGCGTCTCGCAAAGCTTCCCTCCGTTGACGCCGTCGTATGCTCCCACTCTCACGAGACGTTTCCGAGCACGGACGGCACTTTTGCCGGCATCTCGAATGTGGACGAGGAAAAGGGCACCATTTACGGCACGCCGGTCGTGCAGGCGGGCAGCCACGCCGAGGCGCTCGGCGTGATCCGTCTCACCCTCTCGGTTTCCCCGGACGGAAAGATCACGGTTGCCGACGGTTCCTCCTCCGTGCGCAGGGTGACCGCCTCCACGAAGGAGGACGCAGGTATCGTTGATCTGTTTGCCCCGTACCAGCAGATTCTTGACAATGTGCTCGACCGGACCGAATACCGGATCGCGGAGGGGCTGACCTACACCAACGCGGACTGCTTTATCCAGGATTCCGCGCTGTATCAGCTGATGAACAACGCCAAGCTCTACTACGCATCCGGCTACGTCGCGCAGTACGCGCCGGAGTACAGCTCCTGGCCGATGCTCGCCGTCACGGTAAACCGGCTTGACAGCAGGGCCCAGACGATCGAGCTGTCCGGCTCGCTGACGGAGCAGGATATTTCCGCGCTTCTGGCGGAATCCAGCGGCGAGCGCGCCAGCGGCTACGTTCATATCTATAAGCTGACCGGCGAGAATCTCATGGAATGGCTGGAATTCAATGCGAGTATTTACGGCACCGTAGGCACCGCGCTCCCGGAGCTCCTCTCCGACTTCGCGGCAAAAAATCCCGACGTATCGTCCCTGCTGCGGGAGGAAAATCTGAGGGACTGGAAGGAGTTCTATTCCTTCGACGGCATTTCCTACGATATCGACCTCTCTGTTGCCCCGCGGTACAATTCCAAGGGCCGGCTGCTCAATTATACCAACCGGATCAAAAACCTGACTTATCAGGGCAACCCGGTCACAAAGGACATGAATTTCCTCATCACGATGGATTCGGTGGAAACCCGATACAAATTCATGCCGGTCGATGCCGATACGATCTTCACAAGATGGCTCTATACGACAAGCCATGATGTTCTGATGGATTACATAAAAAAGCTTTCCTCCTTCGGCCCTCTCGCGGTCAAGGCGGACAACAACTGGCATCTCGTTGCGCCGGACGGCTATCGGTTCGTCGCAGCCATCCCGAAGATTCACCACGACTATGTCACCGGGCAGGACTGGTATTCCAAAAAGGTGAAGAACGGCAGCCTGTACTACTACTATCTCGGGACGCCCGTAAACAAGGCGCAGACCGTGAGCGCGGCCACCGCCCCTCAGGTCATCGTCCCGACCAACCACACCATTCCGGTCCGGGTGTTCGCCCATACCGCGCCGGATGCTTCCATCCAGGAGATCCTTGTTATCTACGGCAATGTCCGCTCCGTGAGCAACGAGCGCTGGAAGACCGACGCGCTGACGGTGGAGAACAATATGATCTACGCCCCGAAAAACGGGAAATACAGTGTGCGTGTAACCGACTCGCGCGGTCAGAAGACGATTACACATTTTGTGATTGACAATTACAGCAAGACTGCAATGGAGACGCCGTTCGTCCAGCTTATGACGAACCGTCTGAGCGCCGTGCGCGGAACGGCGACGCCATATTCCAATATCCACGTCGCTATGCCGGACGGTACGATCCTGACCGGCCTCGTCGATGAGAACGGCAACTTTGATATCCAGATTCCGATCCCGCGCGCCTACGACCTGTACACGATATGGGCGACCTTTGGCAAGCGCGTCAGTCTGCCGGTGGAAATGAGCGTAAAGAAAACCGGCGCGAACGTGCCAACCGCAAATGCCTTTCACGCGGGCGACACCGTTCTCACCGGCAAAACAGATCCTTATGTGACGCTCTCCCTGCGGCTCGGCAAAACCATCTATGTCGCGGAGGGAGAGAAGGAGGCGTACAAAAAATCGTCGATCTACTCCGCCTCCCATGTGCTGAAGGAGACGACCATCACCGTTGCCGAGGACGGAACCTTTGAAATCCAGCTCCCGGTAGCCGCAGAGTCCGGCCAGACCTGGCTGCTCTATGCGACCGACCGGAACGGCAACGCAAGCCGGGCCGTATATGTCAACGTGCCGTAGGGCACACAGGCCGGGCTATCCACATGCAGAATGCCGGAAGGGTACACAAACCATTCCGGCATTCTGCACCGAAGCGTTTTCTCAGCTTCTGAGCGCCTCTCTCAGATAGGCCCTCGACTCCTCCTGCCGGACGGCAAGCCGCTTTTTCACCGCGGCGTAGTCCGGCAGGAGCTCGCTGACGGACTCCGGCAGCTCCTCCGTCGAGGCGATCAGATGATTTTCCAGCCCTGCCTCGCACAACAGATTCTCCATGCGCTCCGGATAGCGCCTGTGCGGGATCGTAATAAAATTTCGCTCGTAGACGATCGAGAAGACCGTCGCGTGAAAGGAATTCGTGATGACGAGCTCCGCCCCCTCCACAAGGCCAAGGAATTCCTCCGGCCCGGCGTCCGCAAAACGCCCGAGCTCATTTGTAAACTGTTTTTTCATACGGTTCTGCACGACCGGAAGCCCCGTCTGCTCCGAGACCTGAGCAACAATTTTGATGAGGCGCGCGTCCTTCCCGATGACATGCACGAAAATATACGGCTTCCGATAGCGCGACGGCTGTTTGAGCCCGTCAAAATCCTCCCTGCTCAGCAGCAGCGTCGGATCGAGCACCACGGTCACCGGCCGGTCCGTCAGCGGAGACAGAAGCTGCTTCGCCGACTGCTCACGCACCCCGATGCTCGAATATTCCCGCAGATGGCGGCGGAAAAAATCCCGCTCCGCATTCATAAGCTCCGTTTTCCCTATGCTCGCGGCATACGCGAGCTTCTTTTTTCCCGATGTGTCAAACGCCAGGAAATACGCCGGCTTCATGCCCTTTGTGATCGTGCCGTTCCACACCTGGTCGCTGCCTGTGACCAGCACGTCGTACTCCTCCCCGGCCCTCTCCTCCTGCAGCTGCCGGAAGGAGCCGTATACCTTTGTCGTATTCATCACTTCATTGATAAAATGCTCGAATTTCTGCGCCTTGCGGATGCGCGGCCCCTGTGTCAGCCGGAATTTCAGCCGCCTCGCGCCGTTATAGCACGTGTTGAGCGCGGTGTTTTTAAACCTCTCCCTGCTCTGAAACAGCCGGTATACATTGTCGATCTCCGGGATTCGGTAATTGATGATCGCCGCCTCATGCCCCTCCTTCTCCAGAAAGCGCTGAAGCGACCACGCCTGGAGCACACAGCCGTAATTGTAGGCCGAATTGATCGTCATGATTCCTATTTTCATGGGTCTCGTATTGTCCCCCTTTCCTGCAACCGTTTTGATATGTCCCTGCCTGTCCGTCAGTCAAAGAGGTGTTCGAACCGCTCCACGATGTCCCGGTTGTACTCCTCGAACGAAATATTAAGCGGCTTGATTTCTCCGCGCTCGAACGCCTCCATGCCGGACACAAGCCCCTCCACGCTGTTCTCCACCAGAAAGCCCTGGTAGCGCCGCATAAAATCCCCCGGTCCCGGAATATCCGTCGAGACGACCGGAATGCCGAGTGTGTCCGCCTCAAGCAGCACGAGCCCCAGCGCGTCCCGGTTTGAGGACAGCAGGAAGAGATCGCATTCCCGCAGGATCGTGAACGGATTCGAGATTGCCTTGACGATCACGACCCGGTCCGCACATTCCAGCGACGCCGCGTAATCCACCGTATCGCGGTAAAGCGGGCCGTAGCCCCCAATGATAATGAGCACTACATCCGGGTGCGTTTTCGCATAGCACTCGAATGCAGTCAGCAGCTTGCGGTGATCCTTTTCCTCCGAAAAACGCCCGATCGTGATAAACCTCTTCAGCGACGGATCCTTCAGCATCCTCTGAAAATCCTCAAGCTCCATCGTGATTCGTGTCTCCGGATCGACGGCGAATTCCTGCTTTGCCTTTTCGAGCACGCCCTGATAAAAATGCGCATTCTCGATGATTTTGACGCCCTCCTCGCGGTTTACGATCTTCTGCATGGATGCCTTTGCCGTCTGGCTGACGGCCACGACCCTCTCATATTCCCCGAACGCATGCCGCAGCGTCAGCATATGCTGATTGCCCTTTTCTTTTACCTCATCGTAGATATCGCTGTGCACAAAAATCGCCTTCTTCGCCGGCGACTGCAGAAACAGCATGGTCAGGTACGGCGAATAGCCGGTGAAATGAATGAATTTGTCGATGCGGATCATGCCGAAGCGCTTTTCGTACTCCCTTGAAAAAAGCGTTTTCAGCTTGCGCGCCACCCAGCCTGTCTCGATATTCAGCGAAAAATAGAGCTTGAAGGCCAGGGTTTCCGTCCACGTCTTCTCTGTCGTGTTGCCGCTCATCGGCAGAAGATCGACAAATTTCGGTGCACTCTCCAGCCGCTCGGGCGTCTTGCGGAACGTGCTCTGCGCAAATGTGAAATAGTAATTCACCCTCTCCCTGTCCACCAGATTGATGATGTTGATCAGCGAGGTTGTGATGCCGTTCCGCCCGAGGTTTGCGCAGTAAATTACAACATTTTCCTTTCCATTCGGCGTTGTCCCC
>CAMWWR010000005.1 GCA_947178045.1 uncultured Clostridia bacterium | reverse complement strand
GGACATATAGTTGATCTTTAACATGATATCACCTCCATTCTGGTCAGGATTTGTGAAGCCTGAGGCTAAAGGTTTATCCTGTGCTGCATACGGTGACCGAAACCTCGCGCAATGAGCATGCACCCAGTCAGCCTTTCTTGCTGGGGCTGGCGACTGGGGATGAAAATTCTGTGTCAGCGGAATATGCCGTATGTGCCAGGCTGAATGCTACAAAAGCAGTCTCGGACTAAGCCGGCTGAAAGGAGGAACAGCAGTGCCTTCGGACATCAGACTCTATCTGATATCATACCACAGGATCTACCTATATTGAAAGGTAACTGTTAAGTGTATAGATGGGAATCGGGATGAGGGGAGTTCCTCTTAGATGTCCTTACCATTTATACATAAAAAAGAATAAGTCTGTAAGCTGTTTTTCTTGCTTACAAACTTATTATACGAGGTGGAGAGCTATGAGCGGCAAAATAAATACGCCCGTGAATCCGAACGCGCAGGAGGGTGTTAAGAATGTATTAAAGTACCTGTCCGATATTTCGTACAATAAAGTGATAACGGGTCAGCATACACAGACGATGGCGATGGAGGAGCTTCATCACATCAGAAAGATAACCGGCCATGAGCCTGCCCTGCTGGGGTTTGAGCTTTTGTCATACTCCCCGAATATCAATTATCTTGATACCGATGAGGAATGCATGACCGAGGTTGTAAACAATTTCGGCACGCTGAAAAGAGCTTGGGAATGGGCGGAGAAAAAGGGACTGCTCACCTTTACATGGCATTGGTTCTCACCGCTTGGAGGGCGTTCCAAGGCGTTTTTCACCAAAAACACGGACTTTGATGCAGGCAGGGCAGTGATGGACGGGACGCCGGAAAACAGAGCGCTGCTGTCCGATATGGACATGATGGCGGGGCTGCTCCGGCCGTTCTGCGATAAGGGGATACCGATCCTCTGGAGGCCGTTCCATGAGGGCGACGGCGACTGGTTCTGGTGGGGAGTGAAAGGGCCTGCGGTTGTGAAGAAGCTGTACCGTATGATGTATGAGAGGTACACCGGCCTGCACGGTTTGAACAACCTGATCTGGGTGTGGAACACCGCCGTACCGGAGTGCTATCCCGGCGATGATGTGGTGGATATTATTTCCAGAGATATGTACCCGGAAAAGCATGTTCACACAGCCTGTGCCGACCAGTACAACGAGCTGATAAAAATCACCGGACAGCCGAAAATAACGATTATCGGCGAGATCGGCAGCCTGCCGGATATGGGCGAAATCCATGACCGGGGGATCGGCTGGGCAAGCTATATGACATGGTCAGGAGTTTTCTGCCTTACGGAGGATTTCAACAGCTTTGAGTATCTGAAAACGCTTTATGAAAGCCCTTATGCGGTGACGAAGGAAACGCTGCCAAAGCTGTATTGAGGAGGCATCCGGAATCTGGGAAGGCGGTCAGGCGGAAAGATTATTCCGGCGGCGGTTAAAACGACGGTGATGAATTTTCCACTGATTTTACCGCCGCCGGGGCACGAGTGTTGCGGTTCGTTTGCACCTCGGTGATTTTGGACTATAAAAATTTGTCTGCGATAAAAATATGCGCGAATGGAGTTTCATAGTGCCGGATCAGATTCAGGTGCGCTGTCCGGATGTAATTTTTGATATCACGGGGATTGTCCGGATAAATCCTGATTTTTCGCCCCGGCATTTCAATATATTGATCCTGATTTTTGTCAATTGACAGAACAAAACGTCCGTTTTTCAGCAGGAACGCTGCTTTGTCGATGGCTGCCTGCTTGTTCTCGATGTGCATAAAAGTCAGAGAGGAATAGACAACGTCAAATGCTCTGTCAAAAGGACAGCGCAGGAAATCATCGCAGATAAGCGTCACGTTTTTGTAATCCCTGAGGTTTGCTCCAGCCCGCTCTATCGTTTTTGGGGAGGGGTCAATGCCGACAAACGCGCTGCACAGCGGGGCAGTACGAACGGCGAGTCGTCCGGTACCAACACCGACTTCAAGGACGGATTTGGTTTTGTTTAATTCCATACAATCAATGAAGCACTGTCCGTCCCACTGATCCATATAATCCCGCAGGGGTTTCGGGTCATGGACGGGGTCGTTGTTCTCGGCGATCAGGGCATCATAGTGAGAGATGATGGTTCGAAGCTGTTTATCGTTCATAATCAACCTTCTGCAACTTGATTGGATTCGGATTTGCGAGCACCCAGCGAACGGTCAGCTCATTGAGCCGATACAGCATCGCCTGGCTGGAATTCGCGGATACCTTTTTAGCAAGGATGCACGCCTCATTCACGAGGGAGGCTTCCAGGCCGTCCGCCAGTTTGAAATAATCTGCCATGGCAAGCGGAAGCTTTTTGTAATCTGCGTCCCAGTTAATTGCCCCGTTGTCCAGTATTTCATGATTTACCTTTCCGATGATGCGGATGACCTCGCCCTGCACGGTGTCGGCATGGCCGCGCCCCGGCACCAGCAAATCCCACAGCTCAGCGTGCTGTTTCTGCCAGGTTCCGGACTTTACCACAATGGGCGAGCTGCCGTCGTACACTACTCTTTGCGGAACGGGCTCCACATCAAATAATTTGTACAATTCCATCAGCGCATCGCTGAATTCGTCCAAACATTCTTTGTTGAAGTCGGCCCGGTAAAATTCAAAGCGCTCTCCGATCCGATGTACAGATTCTTTTATTTCCAGCGTCTTCGGCGCGCCTGCGTTTAACAGGAGGCGCGCAATTGCGAGGGCGTTTATGATATATGCGTTCATGCAACCTGACAGCAGATTTTCGAGGATCGTTTCTTTCATTAGCCCGAATCTTCCGGTTACTTTTGCGCCGCAGGACAACAGGTTTTTAACGCATGTGACACTTTCATTGTTACTGCCGTGGCCTCCGCCTGCTACGGTGCAGAAAAGTGCGTTTCCGGTCAGATTGGAAATCGTCAGGTCGACATCCGCACCATTTTGGATAAGACATTGAAGGTTTTCAAGGCTGTATGCCTGAAAATAGACAGCGGTCCGGCCAAAGCCGCAGTCGGCGTTCGGATCAAGTCCCTGATCGATCAGGAACTGGATGTGGGCGGGGGTGAGGCCCTTGAAGGAAAACGCGTTGCAAGTGGTCTTGCCGCGCCCGTTCACAGCGGTGATTTCGCATTTATCAAACACAGCCTGAAATGCGGCGAGGTCGCCGCTGTCGATAATTTCCTGAAAATTTTCAATGAGAATTTTTCTTTTCCTTGCCATAATGGGCCTCCTTGCTTTATTTTGTGGCTGCCTGTGGTACTGAATCAATGAAGAAGTTGAAAATATGTGATTTTGGGGTGTTCCACTCAGGTTCCTCCGCCTGTTGTTCGTGGTATAAGCATATAACAAAATGACACAAACAGCAAGCGGAGCCGCTGCAATAAATCTGCGGCGGTCCGGCCGGGAATCGGAGCTCTGAAAAATTGCCGCCCTGCGGTGAGAGAAAACCGCGTGCTGTCCGTTTAAGAGGTGAAGGGCGGTGAGCGGGCGTCGGATATCCGGGGAATTTTGCAAAGCCCGGATTGGCCCCACACCTTTCGGAAAGGAGTAAATCAATGGATAACGGTGCAAGTAGCTACCGCCGTTTCCTTGATGGTGACGAGAACGGCATTGTCGAGATCATAAGGGATTACAAGGACGGTCTGATCCTGTATCTGAATGGCTTTACGCAGAATATCCACACGGCGGAGGATCTGATGGAGGATACCTTTGTCCGGCTTGTGGTGAAGAAGCCCAAATTTTCCGCCAGACATTCCTTTAAAACGTGGCTGTATACGATCGGAAGAAATGTGGCAATCGATTATCTGAGGCACAGTGCAAGGACAATTCTGACATCTGTGGAGGAGCTGCAGAACATAGAAAGCGACGAGGCGGGACTGGAGCAGGCATATCTGCGTGAAGAGCAGAAGATCATGCTTCACAGGACGATGAACAGATTAAAATCCGAATATCAGCAGGTATTGTACCTGTCATTCTTTGAGGACTTTGATAACGGGCAGATCGCAGCCGTCATGAAAAAGAGCAGGCGTCAGATTGAAAACCTTATGTACCGTGCAAAAATGTCGCTGAAATCAGAGCTTGATAAGGAGGGCTTTATCTATGAAGGATTATAGAGAGGTCGCGGAAAGCGTATTGCGGCGCAGCAGGAAGGAAGCGGAGAAAAGGAGAAAAAGGGAGAGACAGCTTGCGGTGTGGACTGCCTCTGCGGCGGCAGCCCTTGCACTTGCGGCAGTGATCGGCGTCGGAGTGATGTACGGCAAAAGCAGCCGCGGCGCGGCGGATCATGAAAGGGAAGCACAGGGGAGCAGTAGTCTGTCAGGAAACGATAATTTGTCGGGAAACAATGATTTGCCAGGGAACGATAATTTGCTGGGAAACGATCATCTGCCGGACAGCGACAACCTGCCGGATGGCGATCCTTCCGGTCACAGTCCTGCATCGGATAAAGCATCGGGGAACAGGGATGCGGCGGGCAGCGAAGAAATTTTTGAGCGGGATCCGTCGGATTCGACAAACGGCGCGGGCAACACAGCGGACAGCGTGAGCGTGACACCGGGGACAGCAAACGAGAAGAATCCGATTACAAAGGCTCCTGATACAGCAAAAGAAGACGACGGGCCAATCTGGAGCGACGGCGAAAAAAGTATTTATCTGAGGAAAAAAACAAATGGATATCCGGCGCAGGAGCCGGGACCGGACTCTGCAGTATTCAGCCCTTCCGGCAAAAAAGCGGAGCTGATACCGGTGGAAGGATGGAGTTTCCAGGCTCTGAAGGTCACACTGGAAGACGGGACGGAAAAGGAATGCAAGCTGACAGATGTATTTTTTTCCTCGCTGAATGATTTTTGCTGGATCGGTGAGGAACGCGTTGTTTTAGAGGGGCATAGAAATCCCTCTCTGAACGTGTATATTGTATATCATCTGGAGCAGAACAGCTTTGAAGAATATTACGGTCTTTTTTTTACCTGGGACGGCAATTATGACAAGCTCTATTATGTGCAGCCCGCGCCTCATTTTGGAGCGGGGCCGGCGTCGGAAAAAATTGCGGATCAGGAGGAGACAATATATTATAAAACAGAGCCGGGAGAACGGCTGGTTGACACCCTGATTCTGGATGAAAAGGGAGAATATATAGGCTTTTTTGTTGAGGCAGACGAGGCGAAAAGGAGCTTTGCTATCTTGAACTGTGAAACAATGGAAATTCTGTATGAGGAAAGAAATGTCAATTATAATGATGCGGAAATCATTGTCGAATAATGCCGCCGTATTTCTTATTTCCTTTTTCCCTGCCATCCATTATACTGCAAATTGTAAGGAGGAGCAGAAGAGGTCCGGAGCTCTGCAGAATTGAAATGTCCCTGTGCAGGGCCGTCCGTCAGTAGCGAAGGACCTCGCTGATAAAAAGGAAAAGGCCGCCTGCCGGCGGCGGAAAGTGAGGAAAAGCATGAAAAATATTCCGAGACCGGAGCACCCGTTCCCGCAGATGGAGCGGGCGGAATGGCAGAATCTCAACGGCGAATGGGATTTTGCGTTTGATTTTGGCAGAAGCGGGCGCGACCGGCATTTTTACGAAAACGGGAAATACGAGGGGAAGATCGTTGTTCCGTTCTGCCCTGAAAGCTCTTTAAGCGACATCGGGTACAGAGATTTTATCCCGTGCGCGTGGTACCGGCGCTTTTTTGGGATCACGGGGGAGCAGCTTCGCGGCACAGTACTGCTCCATTTCGGTGCGGTTGATTATCTGGCTGTTGTCTATGTCAACGGCAGGCAGGCGGGCGCTCACCGCGGCGGTTATTCCTCCTTTACGTTCGACATCACAGAGTATTTAAAGGCCGGGAGCAATGAGCTTGTTGTCTGCGCCGAGGACGACAACCGGAGCGGACGCCAGCCGAGGGGCAAGCAGAGCGCGGCTTACGCCTCGTCCGGCTGCGACTACACAAGGACGACGGGGATCTGGCAGACAGTCTGGCTTGAATTTGTGCCCAAAAACTATATCCGGTCGGTCAGATATTATCCGGATGTTGAAGGGGGTATCCTGAACATCGAAGCGAGCCTGACCGGCACGGGAAAGCTCTGTGTCGATGCTTATTATGAAGGGCGCGCCTGCGGCCGCTGCGAGGCGGTGGTCGGGAAAACCGGCTGTGGCACGGTGCGGATGGCGCTGCAACTGAACGAGATCCATCTGTGGGAAGCGGGCTGCGGGAGGCTCTACGATCTGGAATTTACCTTTTCCGGCGAGGGCTTCTGCGACAAGGTAAAAAGTTATGCGGGCCTGCGCGAGGTGCGGCTGGACGGCAGGCGTTTCCTGCTCAACGGGAAGCCGGTATTCCAGCGGACCGTGCTCGACCAGGGCTTTTATCCGGACGGCATTTATACTGCCCCGACGGAGGAAGCGCTGATAAACGATATCCGGATCTCGATCGGGCTCGGCTTTAACGGGGCAAGACTGCACCAGAAAATATTCGAGCCGAGGTTTTTGTACCATTGCGACCGTATGGGCTACCTTGTGTGGGGTGAGCATGGGAACTGGGGACTTGACTTGTCCGATCCCGCCGCGCTCCATCCGTTTATGGGAGAATGGCTGGAGGCGGTTGACCGGGATTTCAACCACCCGTCCGTCATTGGCTGGTGCCCGTTCAACGAGACCTGGGATTTTGACGGCAGGAAGCAATACGACGATACGCTGCGTCTGATCTACCGGATGACGAAGCAGCTCGACCCTACCAGACCGTGTATCGACACAAGCGGCAATTTTCATGTCGAGACGGATATTTACGATGTACATAACTATACGCAGGATGCCGCCGTCTTTGCCTCCTATTATGAGGGACTGAAAAACGGCGGGAAATTTCGTGACGATCAGGAGCCGAGGCAGCATTACACGGAAGGGCTTCCGGTATTTGTCAGCGAATACGGCGGCATCAAATGGGATGTTTCCAATACCAACGCCTCGGCATGGGGCTACGGAGAAGCGCCGAAGACGGAGGAGGAATTTCTGGAAAGATACCGGCGCCTCACGGAATGCCTGCTTGCCAATTCGAATATTATGGGCTTCTGCTATACCCAGCTGTACGATATCGAGCAGGAGGTGAACGGACTTTACACCTACGACCGGAAGCCGAAATTTTCTCCGGAAATCATCCGCGCAATCAACCGGCAGCCGGCGGCGATTGAAAAAGAGGAGGATGCCGCCGCCGCGGACAAGAAACCGTAATTTCGGATTTCTTCGGATTTGTAATTCCTATTTTATGTGTATAAACGGACGGAAGTTAAAATAATCCAACCCCATAAAGAAGGTTTGGTTGATGAGCTCCTCCGCTTCTATGTTGGCGACAAAGAAAGCCCTTTTCTCCGGATCATATTTTTGGACGATGCGGGCTGCGCCGCACATGGTATCAATATTTGTAAATTCCGTTCTGTAATAATCCTCGTTGAAGACGCCCTCCTCGATTATGCCGTCTTTGCTGCGGAAAATATAGACGCGCTTCGCACTGTCGCCATATTCACAGTTGCAGATCAGCTCGGTTATCCCGTCGCTGTCGAGGTCAACGATATAAGCTTCGGGCTCATCTCCAGGACCGAAAACCTCGGCGATGCACTGTTCGTCTCCGTTGGCTGTTTCGGCGTAATAGTGCCAGAAGAAAAGCCAAGGGGAAACCTCCTCGATTTTGATATGGTACTGCGTAAAGCCGAGGAGCGGGGGAAGGATGTCCGGGGCGCCGGACGGAGCAGGAGCTGTTTCTGATGCAGCAGGAAGCCAGCCTCCGCCGGAGGAACCGGAAATGCCCGCCGCAGAATCGAGTGAATCGGAAGCGTTCGCTGCAGGATC
Organism: uncultured Clostridia bacterium; assembly: GCA_947178045.1. Taxonomy (GTDB): domain Bacteria; phylum Bacillota; class Clostridia; order Lachnospirales; family Lachnospiraceae; genus RGIG4057. Next base: position 6,614 of record CAMWWR010000005.1, on the reverse strand, counting down.
GGATGGATCGGAAATAACTGCCGCAGGATTGGATGGATCAGAGACGCCTGTCGCAGGATCGAGTGAATCGGAAGCGCCCGCTGCGGGATCGGAGATGTCCGAAAAATCCGTCGTGAAATCAGCTGGCCCTAAACGCGTGCCGAGGATCCGCTCGAGCAAAACAGTGATGCGGTCCGGATCATTCACCTGGGTGGACAGCTCATAGTGGAGCCCCTCATACTCAAATACGGCATAGTACATATTCTCTGATTCTGACATGGCATCAGCCTGGTATATATTCACGAGAATGTCCCCGTATCGCAGGGGCTCTACGGGTTCGGAAGAAGGTTCCTCCTTTGTGGAGTCGTCAAACGAGCAGAGCAAGGTCAGGTCGGTGTCGTCATATTCCGCGGTGACAGAAAGCTCACTCCAGGTGGAAGGATCCGAAATATCTCCACTCTCCGAATGGGTCAGCCGGATCTTGGAAATCCTGAAATCCGGGAGCGCAAGATTCGCGGCGAGAAGTGTTCCGCCGTATGCGGAAGCAAGCTCGGTTATCCTTTGCTGTTCGATCTCTGAGGATGTAAGCGGATCATCGGGCCTTCCCGGACTTTTGCGGCGGAGAAAAAACGCAGTAAAAGCGGTGCACAGACAGACGATAAGGCATAGGCAGGCTGCTGCGATCCATCGACTCCGGCTCCGATGTCCGGCGGGCGGCATTTTGTCCGCTGCTTCGATATAGGCAGGATCAACAAGTTCCATTTTTTCTAAAAATTCATCACCTCTCACAGAATATAGCCCTCCTTTTCAAGATATTCCCGAAGTTGGTTGCGGATACGGAAAAGCATGGTTTTTACTTTACTTTGAGAAAGCGAGTAACGCCTGGAAATATCGGCGACGGAATCAAAATACCAGTAACGGCGAAGAAACACATTTCGCTTTTCCTCGGCAAGCGTTCCAAGGAAGCTGTTGATCGCTTTGCCGAGCGCGATGGATTCCAGGCGGCATTCCGTGTCGTCGGGAGCAGGAATGCACTGCTCCACCTCAGAGCTCAGCTCACAGAGCAGCGCGCTGCGTTTCAGCCGGCTTCGCTCGCGGCAGCAGTTCAGGGCGATATGCCGGGTGATTCGCGCCAGAAAGGCGTACAGATAGCTTCTCGGCTCGTGCGGAGGGATGGAGTTCCAGGCTTCCAGATAGGTATCGTTTTCGCATTCCTCGGCGATCTGCCTGTCCGCTGTAATACCGAGCGCCAGCGCGCGCAGGCGGCTGCCGTATTTTTCGGCAGTTTCTGTGATTGCCGATTCGTCCCGGAGCAGATACAGCTCCACAATTTTTTCGTTATCCAAAATCCTTTTCTCCTTTCCCGTACCCCGGTTTAACCGCATCGGGAAGCGCTCTGCATTGACAGGGGGTTCACTCTGATAAGCACCGCTTGGAGCGGGCGGGTTACAAGGTTTCGTGAATTTTCGGAAGATCAGCAGAGCGCCGCCCCGCAGCATATCTTTGCAGCAGCCCGGATTCCGGTTTCCCTGCTGTATATTTTCTGCTGTGGGACGGCGCTCTGTCAGTAATCTCTGGAACGCTTCTTTAAATAATACTTCTGTCAATATCTCTTAATCAGTACTCCATCGCCTTTTCTTCGCCCTTCATGACGCGGAGACCGCCCTGCGCGAGCGCAAGCAGCTCATCCTCGCCCGGATATACGGTGAACGGAGCGATAAAGCCGGCGCGCTTCTGCAGCTCGCCGACAACATACTTGTCATAAGCGATACCGCCGGTCACGATGATTTGGTCTACCCGGCCCTCCAGCACGCATGCCATGGAGCCGATATCCTTTGAAACCTGGAGAAGGAAGGCTTCGCGCAGGGCGATTGCCTTCTCGTCGCCATCATCGACCATTTTCTCGACATTGCGCATGTCGTTTGTGCCAAGATATGCGTTGAAGCCGCCGTTTCCGACGATTTTTTTATAGACTTCCTTTTCGGTATATTTGCCGGAAAAGCACATTCTCACAAGAGCGCCGCTCGGTACTGCACCGGCGCGCTCCGGCGAGAAGGCGCCGTCGCCGTCCAGAGCGTTGAAGACGTCGACAACCTTGCCGTTCAAATGTGCTCCGACCGAAACGCCGCCGCCCATGTGGACGACGATCAGGCGAAGGGAATCATAAGGCTTTCCGGTTTCCTTTGCGTAGCGCTTTGCGACTGCCTTCTGATTCAGCGCATGAAAAATGCTGACACGCGGAAGCTCCGGTACGCCGGAATATCTGGCCGCCGGCATAAGCTCGTCGACGACGATCGGGTCAACAATATAGGACGGTACACCAATGGAATCGCCGATCTCCCGCGCAAGGATACCGCCGAGATTCGACGCGTGCTCGCCCTGGGAACTGTTGTACAGGTCGGCGAGCAGCGCATCGCTCACGGCATAAGTGCCGGATACGATCGGCTTTAACAGGCCGCCCCTGCCGACGATGACATTCTGGGAATTGATATCGAAATTCTTTTCCTTTAACAGAGAGACAATGATCTCCTTGCGGAAATCCTTTTGGTCGACGACGGAATCATATTTTGCGATTTCCTCCGTGGAATGGCGCAGCGTCTCTTCGAACAGCAGGGTCTCATCCTCGAAAACACCGATCTTGGTGGAGGTGGAGCCCGGATTGATGATCAAGCTTTTGATGGACATGTTTTTCCTCCTGTGGATGTGGTTTGTGACGGTTTTGGTGATAACGGCCTCGGCCACTTCCGCCGCGGCTTCGATGGCGAGTTCTATGAGGGTGTCAAGCATAAAATACCTCCGGTAGCTGCGGGAAGTCCGGGCAGCAGGAAACCTGCGCGGCAGAATATACGCCCGTGCGTTTTATGCCGACTCCCTGGATTTATATACGCCCGCTTGTTTTATACCGGCTCCCCGGATTTTCTCAGCTCTTCCGCGACGATGGCGGCCAGAGCGATGGAATTTACCTTCGTCTCAAAGGTATCGGAGCGGCTGGTCAGGATGACCGGAGCCTTTGTGCCGGTCAGCAGGCAGCCGTTTTTGCACTCCGTGAGATGAACGAGCGCCTTGTATACGAGATTTCCCGCGTGAATATCCGGAAAGAGCAGGACGTCTGCGTCGCCGACAATTTTCCTGTCCTCCGCAGCCTTGTGCTTCGCGGCCTCCGCGTCGATGGCAAGGTCGAGAGAAAGCGGGCCGTCCACGATGCAGTTTTTAATTTCGCCCTCCTGGTTCATGCGGGTGAGCTCCGCTGCGTCGACCGTAGCCTGCATTTTCGGGTTGACCACCTCGACCGCGGCGAGCGGGGCAACCTTCGGGCAGGCGATACCGCATGCTCTCGCCACCTGCACGGTGTGCTCGATGATGGCCTTCTTGTCCTCAAGGGTCGGGTACGGGATGAATGCCACATCCGAGAGGAACAGCAGATGATCGATGCCCTTCAGCTCGAATACGGCGACATGGGAAAGCGGCTTGCCGGTGCGCAGGCCGACTTCTTTGTCCAGTACGCTCTTCAGAAAGCTCTTGGTATCGATGAGTCCCTTCATATACATATCCGCCTTGCCGTCATGCACAAGGCTTACCGCGGTGTGGGCAGCTTCCTGCACATCCTTGACATCGATCACCTCATATTCGCTGAGGTCCATGCCGAGTTCGGCTGCAATCTCTGTGATCTTATCTGCGTCGCCGACGAGAATAGCATCCGCGATGCCCTTTTCCTTCGCGGCCTTGACTGCCTCCAGCACGGGCGCGTCCTGCGCAACAGCGACCGACACCTTCTTTTTGCTGCCGACGGCAGAAATCAGTTCATCAAATCCTTTGCTCATAATTTGCCTCCATTGATCGTTTTCGATAGTGCTTGTTCTTTGTTTGTTAAAATAATAACACTATCCGGCTGAAATTGCAACGAAAGAATGCGGAAATCTCCCGTGGACATTTACGTCGCGAAGCGGCATATTCACTGGCAAATCCGAAAGCCTCTTCCAGAGGCTTTGTATCCCGCCGGAGGCTTTAAGGAAGTGATGATTTAATCGACGCTTCCTTAATCAATGCTGCTTTAGTAGAATTTATTTCTGGATGGAAATCAAGATGTCTCGATTTCTTCTTTTTCCGCTTGAAATAGAACAGACAGCTCGGTTTGGTTGTATTTTTTGCAGAGTGCAATCTCGGCTTCAATAACTTTAAGCATTTCCGATTTGCTGATAAAGTCAGTAAATAACTCTTCTGCCTGAAGTCCTTCTATAAAATGAATCTCGCGGCAGTATTGACCGTCCTTACATTGATACCATATTCGCGTCTCAAGCGGTCCAAAACATAAATGCTTGACAACGGCCCGTTTACCTTTTGCATCATATCCGGTATCCGGCGTATCATGAAGCCATGCGCCAACCCAGAAGCCCATTGCGTTTACCTCCATCAAAACTTTTCTGAGAGCATTATAGCAAATAATCCATATCGGGTCATTGGGAAAAGTGATGAAATTTAATACGTTTCATCCTTCACCGCTTTTATGCGCATCCTATTTGTACGTATTGACTTTATGCGTATTGGATGCTACAATAATAGTGCAAGGAGGAAAATGATATGCCAATAAAACCAAGGGAAATGGAAAAGCTAATCCTTGCTGATGGGTGGGTGTTCAAGAATCAGGAAGGTTCTCATAAGAACTACATACACCCAGCAAAGCCCGGTAAGGTCACAATACCATTCCACAGCAAAGATCTTCCCAAGGGTACAGAAAACAACATCAGGAGGCAGGCGGGGCTTAAATAACCCGGTGTTTTCCAGATACAGGAGGTGTAAGAAACGATGTTATCAATATATCCGGCTTGTTTCTTTAAAGAAGAAAACGGTTATTCGGTCATTTTCCCAGATTTAGATGTAGCTACCTGTGGCGAAACTATGGATGAAGCTATGGCCATGGCTGTAGATTGTCTGGCTGGACGTCTTCGCTGGCTTGAGAAGGATGGTGAGCCGATTCCCGAACCATCACCGATGAATTCCATTGACCTGGCAGCAATTTCAAAAGAGCTGGAAATTGAACCAGAAGAGGCTTTTGTCAATATGATTTCAGTGGATGTGGAAGCGTATGCGAAGGAGCACTTTGATAAATCTGTCAGAAAGACACTTACCATCCCTGCATGGCTTAATACTGCAGCTTTGGAAATGGACATTAATTTTTCACAGGTATTACAAGAGGCTCTACTCGCAAAGGTACAGGCTCGATAATCTATAGAGAGTCGCGAAGCAGCACATTCCTTTAGCCCGCCCTATCCGGCGCAGTTTGATGCCGGATAGGGCGGCACAATTTCTTACATTTCTTTTCTTTCTTTGATTTACATCAGCCAGATGGGCAGGGATATACAAACTACCTTATTTCATGAATATAAAGTGTTATTTCTCACTATTTAGAAAAAATAAAAATATATTTAATGATCTACAGAAAAAGATATATTGTCATAGAATATATTTTAGAAGTAAAATAAGCAGATTTTCTATTGTAATTGCGGGGCAGTATGTGCTAATATTAGAAAAAGGAAAATTTGTTGACAGTCAAAAATATTTAGAAAGGGGGGATGACACTGTGGTTGCCCGGGAGAAGCTGTACAGGCTGAAAAAAAGGAGCAGACCGCTGAAGCAGGTGAAGGTAAAACACGAGCGATATATGGAAAAGCTGTCCGAGACTTATTTCTCCCATCTCGGTTTTAAAAGCTGGGAGGAGACAGAGAAGAGAAAACCGCCGATGCGTGCCGGTTCCACCACGCCTCTGGATTTCTGGTTCGGCAGATTTTCAAAAAATATCGGCAGGATCGGATCACACCGTGCCCCGGAGGCGGGAGTGCTCGCGCAGGGCGGGCCGTCGGCGGAGCTGCTACGGAAAAGATACCGTCGGCAGGTGCGGCGAATCACGGGAGCGGCCGTACTGACCGTAGGACTGCTTGCAGGGGCTACCATGAGCGCAAACGCGCTGTTCCACAGCCCGTGGCAGCATCAGATTACGGAAGAGGACGATGATAGAATTAAAATTTTCAGTGAACATGAAGATGCCGCAGAGGGTGTGATCCCCGCCGGGCGGAAGGGCTATTATTATCCGGATTATGTCCCAAAGGGCTATGTGTGGAGGGAGAGCTGGAGCTATGGGGACAATATCAGCAGAACCTATAAAAACGGAGAGAAGCAGCTCGTTTTCGAATACTTTTCGCGGAATGAGAGTACTTTCTTTACCGATTGGGATGTCGAGGTGGGCCGATACAACTGGGGTGAGGCGGAGGTGATCTGCATGGGGGAAGAGGATGATCCGGAAAACGGAGTCGCGATCTGCTATATGCCCGACGGGATAGTCACGCTCATATATACGGACCTGGAGCAGGCGGAGCTGAAAAAAATCGTGGAAAATTTAAAATTTTTTGAAATTAAGTGAGATGTTTTGACGAATTCCATCGTTATATAGGGTGAAATGAGATGAATTGAGGGAATAAAAATTATGAAATGGTTGAAAAAGCTTATATGCTTCTTTTCGTTTATGCTGTTTGTCATGCTGGTCGGCATAGCTCCGCAGCGTGCATTTGCGGAGGATGAGGTTTCGGTCGTTCCTGGGGGAGAGCCGACGGTTTCGGATGAAGTTTCGGTCGTTCCTGAGG
>CAMWWR010000004.1 GCA_947178045.1 uncultured Clostridia bacterium | reverse complement strand
GTATAATAATTCAGCACCGTCACGGATTTTTCGCCCGGGGAGACCGAGTAGCCGTAGGTCGTCAGCAGCTCGCCGTAGATCCGGTATTTTTCGCGCTTTTCGGTGTCCTTGAGCTGCTTGAGCTGGAGATCGTACTTTTTGCTGCCGCGCTCGACGGCGTTTGCGATGACGCGCCGCAGATCCGAGGATTTCTGGCGGATGCGGGTCAGCTTGTTTTTGGAAGAGTAGTAGGTCTCCAGAAGCTCGGACACGGAGTCAAAGGCGACCGCGGCCGTGCCGGGGAAATTGTCGTAGCAGTGCAGCGGCACGGAGGAGAACTCCACCGGCTGCCGGCTGCCGGCAGAGAGGGCGCTTTTGTCCTCATAAATAATATTCGGCGTGAAATCCCCGTTTCGCACCCGGTCGAGCAGCGCGTCAAGCGTGCCGTACAGGTGCGCGCGGTATTCCTCCGGGAGGGAGGAAAGCGGCTGTCCTGCGTCGATCCCGGCCTCGTGGCAGAGCTCGTTCGCGATCAGCGGGCTGATGCCGGTCAGACTCTGGCAGAGCGCGGCCGCGGCCGGGAGGGGCTTCGGGACGACACTCGCCTCGAAATCCGCGAGGGAGAGCGTGAGAGGATCAAGCTTTTCCTGTGTCTGTGGAATGAAATATTCCCGGCCCGGCAGCACCTCGCGTACGGAGCTGACCGCCCCGGAAACATGCTTGATGCTGTCCACGATCCGTCCCTCGCTGTCGCAGAAAATAATATTGCTGTGCTTTCCCATAATTTCGACCATCAGGTGCTTTTGGCACAGGTCGCCCATCTCGTCGAGATGCTCGATGGCAAAGTCGATGATGCGCTCGAGCCCCGGCTGCGTCACGGAGAGGATGCGCGCGCTGTTGAGATGCTTGCGCAGCAGCATGCAGAAATTCGGCGCGGTCATCGGATTCGGTTTGCTGACGCCGGTCAGATAGATGAGCGGCAGGGAGGCCGACGCGGAGATGAACAGCTTGTAGGTATCGTAATTTTTTACGGACAGGATCAGCTCGTCCTTTTCCGGCTGGCTGATTTTTACGATGCGGCCGCCGGTGAGCATGCGGTTCAGGTCACGCACTATATTTGAAATAACAATTCCGTCAAATGCCATAAAATTTGCCTCGCTTTTAAAAGATAAGCTCAATTATACCATACTTTCTCAAAATTTAGAATCCTTTAATTTGACATTACAGGAAGGAATACATATAATTATGCTTAACCGGACGGGAGGATGTCCCGCCCAGGATTATGTGCCGCCCGGAAGGCGAGGAGCGGCAGGTGCAGGAAGGAAAGGCGCAGATTATGAAATTTATGTATAAAATGGAACAAAAATTCGGCAGGTATGCGATCCGCAATCTGTCGCTTGCACTGATTATATGCTATGCTGTCGGCTATGTGCTGGAGCTTATCAATTCGGAGTTTTTGAGCTTTCTGACGCTGAATCCTTATCTGATCCTGCACGGGCAGGTCTGGAGGCTTTTTTCCTGGATCCTGATTCCGCCGGGTTCCTTCGATTTCTTCACCCTCATTATGCTGTATTTTTATTTTTCCATCGGCACGAACCTGGAGCGGACCTGGGGGGCGTTCCGGTACAATTTCTATCTGTTCGGCGGCATGCTTTTTACAATCCTGGGCAGCTTTGCTGTGATGGGATACGGCTATCTGGAATACGGGGAGATAATCAATGCGGTCGGTGCCAAAACCTTTTTTACGACGGGCCTTTCGTTCGGCGGGCTTCCGATTGGCGGTATATGGTTTTACTCCTTCAGCACATATTTTGTCAACATGTCGATTTTCCTGGCGTTCGCGGCGACCTTCCCGGATATTCAGATTTACCTGATGTTCCTGGTGCCGATTAAAATCAAATATCTCGGCGCGATCTATGCGATCATGCTGATCTGGCAGTTTGCGCGGTCGAGCGTGGAGGGGCAGATCGTCATTGCGGCCTCGCTGCTGAATTTTGTCGTCTTTTTCCTGCTTACGAGAAATTACAAAAGAGTCTCGCCGAAGGAGATCCACCGGAAGCAGAAATTCCGCAGGGAGGTGCGCGCGGGGCAGCGCGGGGACAATACGGTTCCGTTCCGCGGGCGTACGACCGTCACGCGGCATCGCTGTGCGGTCTGCGGCAGGACGGAGCTGGATGACGACAATCTGGAGTTCCGCTTCTGCTCAAAATGCGACGGAAATTACGAATACTGCATGGAGCATCTCTACACGCATGAGCATGTGCATCACGCACAGGGGCAGCAGGAATGAGGGCGCTGCTCGCAAAGGATATCCGGCTTCTTTTCCGTGGGCGAAAGCTGCTGCTTCTGTCCGCGGCGCTTCTGCTTTTCGCGGCTCTGGCATATTATGCAGGCCGGGAGCCGTCAGAGCAGCAGGGGCAGCAGGGAGAGACGGTGAGCATCGGGGTGGTCAACCACGACACCTCGGTCTACTCGAAGCTGATCACCTCGACCTATCTGGAGGGCGGCTTTTTCACCGACTATGTATCGGTGTATCTGGAGGATGAGGAGAGCGTCCGCAGACGATTTAAGAGCGGCGAGCTGGACATGTATCTTGAAATTCCGGAGGATTTTGCCAACAGCATGGTCTATCTGGAGCATCTGCCGGTGGAGGTGGTGATCTCAACCCGGAATACGACGATCGAGATCATGCTCAAAAATCTGATGGAGAGCTATGCCAAATACATTTCCGCGGTGGAGATCAACTGCGTCTCACTGCATGACATTATGCTGGATTCCGGAATGTCGCGGGAGGCGGTGAGCCGGATGAACGATCGCATCTCCATGAAGCTGATTTTGCAGGCGCTTGCCAAGAACGATTTTTTTAAGCGGGTGGAGAGGGAAAAGGCTTCCGTTGTCAGGCTTGTGCCGTTCTTTTTGTACGAGGCCGTCTTTGTGCTGACCGCCTTTCTGGCGTTGCTCTGCGGGCTGCTGTTCCAGAGAGAGCATCACGCGGGGATCGTCCGCCGTCTGAATGCGCTCGGGACGGGGACGTATGCGGTATTGCTCGAAAAGCTGCTTCTCTTTTCCGTGCTGTTTGCGGCGGGGGTGTTTTTGGCCGCGGGGCTTCTGAGTCCTGCCGGCGTGCGGGTGTCGGGACAGACTGCCGCGGTCGTATGTGCGACGGGCTGCGTGCTTGCGTCCGTCATGCTGTCTTTTTCGGCGCTGTTCCAGAAGACGCAGAATTATCTGCTTGCCGGAAATCTTTTTATCCTGCTCGGAGCAATTTTAGGAGGGGGCATTATCCCGTATTTTTATCTGCCGGAGCGGATGGACGCCGTGGCGGTATGGATGCCGAACAACTGGTATCTGAAGCGGATTTTCCGGGCTGCGGCAGGAAAGCTGACGACGGCGGATATGCCGTCTGCCGCGGCCGCGACGCTCGCCTGCCTGCTTCTGCCGGCGCTCGCTGCCGCAGTGTACCGGAGAAGGGAGGGCCGCGTCTATGAGAATGCTTAGCGATATTGCGGTGCAGTCCTCGCTCCGGCTGAAGCTGTTTTTTAAGGATCGGGTCACGGTGCTGGTGCTGATCCTCTCGGCGGTGTTCTTTCTCTTCGGTATGGAGGGGCTGAACCGGGGCGCCGAGGAGCGCGCCAGCATACCGGTCGGCGTGCTCAGCCGGGATGAGAGCGCGGAGGCGGCAGCCCTTGTCGCGCGGCTTAAGGAGCTTCCGGCTCTCTATGTGGTGGAGGGAAGCTTTGAGGAGCTGGAAAAGGAGCTGGAGGACGGGTATGTGCGCTGCATCCTGGAGCTCCGGGAGGACTATGCGGAGCGGATCGCGGCGGGAAAATGCCGCGACCTGATCACCGTCCATCATCTGGAGGGGGACAATGTCGCCACCGTGATCGCGGGTATCACGGCGGGGGAGATGATGTACGGTATATGTCTTGCGCAGGGCTACGCGGCATACGAGGAGCTTCCGGCGGGGGAGCGCGAGAAATACACAAGGGAGGAATACGAGGCGTACACGGCTTCCCTGATCGGCGGGGAGAGCTTTGATTTTGCGTTCCGGTTCCGCTTTGTGGACTCCGCGGGAAGGGAGCAAAGGGACAGCGTGGAGAACAGCCTGTTTTACCGGCAGGCGACGGCGGTAATGGCCTCGATGCTGCTTGCCCTCGTGCAGTTTACCGCGATGGCGGGCATCCAGTTTGAGAGGCAGCAGGGCATTTCCGCCCGCAGGAGACTGGCAAAGCTAGGATACGTCGCCGAAACAGCGGGAAATCTGATCGCGGCCGCCGTTCTGTCAGCGGGCATGTCGTCGATTTTTGCATGGAGCGCCTGCTCTTCCGCCGGAAAAAAGGAAAAATTTTTCGCAATGCTATGGACAACGGTTCTTTTTTCGATTATTATGGCATTGGTCTACTATTTTCTGGCAAGGGCGATGCCGGAGCTGCTGCTGTTTCAGGCGGCGGGAGCGCTGCTTTTGCTTGCGGCCGGCGCGTGCGGCTTTCTCTCGCTTGTGGAGGGAGTGCTGTTCGACGATCTCCCGGGCTGGATCCGCTGGGTTCCGAACAGCGTGTTCCTGCGGGAATTTACCAGGCTGATGCTGTAAGTGGGGACGGGCGGAAGCAGGTTGTCCGATTGGAAGCAGTATCGCGGGCAGGCCTGTGTTGTGCACAGTGTAAGTGTGAGAGAAGCATTTTCACACTCTTTTATGGGGGCAGTACCGCGAGCTTGTTTGCGGTATGTACGGGTAGAAAAGAATGAATAAAAGAAGTATGCACGAGGTGCTTGAGGGGAAAAATCTGGAACGGAATCTTCCGCCGCTGCTGACGGAGCTGGCGACGGTAAATCATATTTATGCGGGGCTTTGCTTTACAATGGAGTATTTCAGCTTCTGCGAGTCGGTCAGGGACGGGGAGACCGGGCTTTTTGAGGAGCCGGCCGGGCTTCTGGGCGAGATCAGCCGCATTGTCGGAGAAAATCTGACGGAGGGCTTTGACGCGGACCGGAGGGAGGAGGCCGTCGGGCTGCTTTCCGGCATGCGGGAGCGGATCACCCGGAAAATGCAGGTGCTGACGACCTACACCGACATCATGACGCTCTACGAGTATATGCTGAACCGGATGGAACTGCGCTATGCCGGCACGGGGGACATTGATAACGATGCGGCCGCGGCGGAGATCCTTCAGTATATTTTTATGGAGAAGGACAATGTAACAATAAACGAGCGGATCCACAGGATGCTCTCGCAGCTTCCGATCCGCATGAGCCGCGTAAAATTCTGTGATATTGTAAGGTCCGGCTTTGAGCCCTACTTCGGTATGGAGCTTTCCGCGGCGGAGGACTTCGTCTACCGGGTGGAATCTGCGGCGGGGCTCTGCCGCCCGGACGGCTTTGAGGACGCCTTCCCGGAAATCCACAAGAGCTGGCAGCGCTTCCGGGAGACGGACTGGAACGGGCTCGGGGAAAAGGAATTTCAGAAAAAGCAGACAGAGCTCTCCGACGTCTCGGATGTGCTGAAGCGGCAGACGGAGCAGTATTTCTCTTTGATGGGGCTTGTAAACCACCTCTATGCGTGGCTGCTGAGCCTCCCGTATTCCGGCGCGGAGGCGGGAGAAAGGCTTGAGGCGCTGCGCGGTGTGCTCGCGAAGGTCAGCGGCAGTATGCAGGGCGGAGGCGACTGGCTCTCCGAGGAGGAGAGCGATGCCGCGTTCCGCACGACCGAGGGGCTGATCGAGCAATATGCGCTGGAGGTAAAGAGGGGTCAGGCCTTTTTGGAGGAGCTGTCCGGGGAGGCGCAGAGGATGGCGCAGGAGACGATGCTCGGGCAGCAGCTGGCATGTGTGCGGCTTTCCGGCCGTCTGCTGGAGGACAGTCTGTTTGCGGCGCTGGAGGAGAAGAACACGGAGAAAAAGGCGGAGCGCAGGGAGCTGAACGAGATGGCCGACGCGCTGTGTGCGAAATTCCTGGAAGCTTTTTCCACACAGCCGCAGCTTATGAACCGCGCAATGATCGCTTCGGTATTTCTTCAGCTTCCGGTCTTTTTTGAGAGCCGGAACGAGGTGGCGGATTATGTGAGGTCGAGTCTTGCTGGCTGTCACGATCTGGCCGAGAAGGTTCAGAGCGTGCGCCTGATGAAGCAGTGGATGGAGGAGTAAATGCTGAGATTTCGCAGCCCGGTATATTTCGGGGAATCCATGGATACAGAGCGGAAAAGGCAGCGGCTGATGGAAAAGCTTTCGCGCGGCAGGCATGTCAGAAAGGGCGTCACCCTCATTCTGTACGCCGTGAACGGGAAGGATCTGTTCGACCTTCTGCCGGCCCGCGAATTGAAGCGTCCCTGGCGGAAGGGGGAGGATTTCTATGTGCTGGGCCTGGCCGCAAACCGGGAGGAGGCGCTGCAGCTTGTACAGCGCATGGTCATGGAGGTCTATGAGAGCACCGGGGATTTTGACGTGAGAGGTTATTTCGGATATCCCGGCGGGCAGCCGGATGCGGCGCAGTAAAAGTGCGCAGAGAGGAGGAGAGAATGATCCTGTTTCAGATTTTGGGAATGCTGCTGAAGATTCTCGGGATCGCGCTGCTTGTTTTGCTGGCGCTCGCTCTTCTGTTCCTGCTCATAGTGCTTTTTGTGCCGGTGCGCTACCGGGCCGAGGTGGAGAGATCGGCCGACGGAGAGCTTCGCGTCCGGGCGAAGGTGAGTTATTTGCTGAACGCGGTGCGGTTTCTGCTGAGCTTTGAGGACGGAAAGCTGGATTTTTCCCTGAAGGTGCTGTGGTTTAAGCTCTTTCCGGGAAAGGGCGGCGGGAGGAGAAAAAAAGAAGCGGCGGAGAAAGAGAGCGCCGCGGACGGTGAAAATGCCGCAGGCGGCGAAAGCATCACAGCCGGGACGGCGGGTGTGAGCGATACCGGCGGCACCGCTGAGGCAGACGGTAAAAATGCCGCGGGCGGTGAGACGGGCAACGCAGTCGATACGGCCGGTGAAGCGGACGGCGGGGTATCAGATACGGACGGAGGAGAGGCTGCGGGTAGCGAAAATGCCGCGGACGGTCCGGACGGCGGCCTCTCCGGGACAGACAGCAATGCAGATGCCGCAGGCTCAGGCGAGGAAGCGGATGCGCCGGAGCAGGGGGGCTTTTTCTACCGGCTGACAGCGCCGTTCCGGGCGCTGTGCCGGCTGTGGAAAAAGCTGCTTGCGCTTGTGGAAAGGCTGAGAAGCTTTTTCGGGAATATCAGCGAATCGATCCGGCGGTTATGGGAGAAGCTGAAGCTGCTGCGCGGCAGAGCGGGGCTGATCCGGGATTTTTTGCTTGAGGAGGTCAACAAAAACGCGATCCGCTGTGCGGGAAAAACGATTTTTCAGTTGCTAAAATATGTTCTTCCGTATAAAATAAAGGGAGAGGTTGTTTTTGGCACGGGCGACGTGTATTCCATGGGACAGACGCTCTCGGTGCTCGGTATAATTTATCCGGTGTATGCGAAAAATCTTATTGTCCGCACGGATTTTGAGACGGAGCGCTTCCGGCTGGACGGGTATGTGCTACTGAAGGGGCGCATCCGGTTTGGAAAGCTTTTGTATATGCTTCTTCGCCTGTGGATCGAGGGCAAAGGTAGGCTTGTATTGAAAAATGTAAAGAAAGTAAAAAACGATCTGGCTGCTTCGGCGGGCGGCAAATAGCCTGAAACCGCGGCATACGGGTCAGAATAAGGATGGAGGTTTGGTATGGCGGAAGAAAAGTTTGGAAGCACGGTAGGAGCATTATTCAGAGGAATGGAGGCGTTCCTGACAACGAAGACGGTGGTGGGCGATGCGGTGAAATTTGACGACGGCACGATTATTCTGCCGCTGGTGGACGTCAGCTTCGGCATGGGAGCCGGCTCGTTTGCGAACGGTTCGAAGGACAATGCCGGCGGCGGAATGAGCGGAAAAATGACGCCGAGCTCCGTGCTCGTTATCCAGAACGGACATGCAAGGCTTGTCAATGTCAAGAATCAGGACGCGCTGACTAAGATTTTTGAAATGGTGCCGGATCTGATCGAAAAGTTCACAAAGGATGACAAGACAAAAAAGGAGGAGCAGGAGACCGACGAGCGCGCGGCGGAGCTGGCAAAGAACGCGGACGGGCAGCAGACGGCCGGAGAGCAGTAGAAGAGCCGGAAAAGGCGACACCAGGCTAAGACCGAAAGCATGGAAAGCCGAGATTGCCGATCTCACCAAAAACGCAAGAATTATGTGACTATCTGCAAGAATATGTTGAAAAAAATAAGACAGCAATTTTTAATTGAAAGTGTGTAACATCAGATTTGTCTAATTCAAAACTAAATAATAATCACTGACAAGACAGCGGTAAACCTATTACAGGTTTACCGCTGTTTTTTCTAAAACAGAAGGACAAACCATATTTTATGTGCCTGTCAAATGCGGCGAGGCGTCCTCCCTTCCCTGAATCTGGCGTACCCTTTGAAGGGCGAGAATATAATCCATCAGCGAATGAAGATCCTCCGACGACAAGGAGTTGACAAGCTGGATCAAATCACAGGAGAGAGGCGAAGGAGTTTGCTCTCCGAATAATACATAATCGGCAGAAAGCTGAAGCTTCTGACACAACTTATAAATCGTTTCCTGGGACATGCCCTTTTTTCCGGTTTCAATTTCTGAGAGAAAATTGATGGAAATATCCATCAGCTCGGCAAACTGAGCCTGTGTATAGCCTGCCTTGAGGCGGCATTCCCGGATGCGCTGACCGATAATCTGTTTCAAATTGTAATTTTCCATGGCTTCAGACTCCTTTTGCATTATCTCTATTTTATATTATTCCCACGGACACATAAACAAACAGAAGAATGAAGAGAATTTCGCTGTCAGCGAAAAAATACTTGAAAAATACAACAATAGATGGTAAACTCTAAATGGTTTACCGATACAGAATATTGGTATATATGCAAATTCCTTGAAAGGGCGGGAAGAATGATGCAACCCGGGAAAAAAGCTTTGTTTGTTACTACCGTGGGAAATTTCCTTCGATTGTTTGAGTGGAATGATGTGGAAATTCTGCAGAAAATGAATTATGAAGTTCACTATGCGGCGGATTTTACACAGCTTGACAAGGAAACAAACAAAATGTATCAGAAGAAAAATATTGTATTGCATCCACTGCCCATCCGCCGTTCTCCGCTGCAATTCAAAGGGAACATTACTGCTTTTTTGCAGCTCAGAAGGCTGATCCGGGAAGAGAGATTCGATCTGCTTCACTGTCATACTCCGATGGGCGGCATGCTGGGGAGGCTGGCAGCTGCCGTACAGAGGAAAAAGCCATTTGTCCTGTATACGGCGCATGGCTTTCATTTTTATCGGGGAGCGCCGTTTTACTGCTGGCTGCTGTATTTTCCGGCAGAATATCTGCTTGCGAAAAAGACCGACTGCCTGATTGTTGTGAATGAGGAGGATTACCGAAGGGCATTGCATTTTCCTCTTCGAAACGGGGGCAGAACAGAACGGATACCGGGGGTAGGACTTTCCACGGAAAAGCTGAAATGCAGGCAGGAGCAGCGTGCAGAGCTCCGCGCAAAGCATGGAATTCCGGAGGAATGTTTCTATATTCTGACGGCGGGGGAGCTGAACCGGAACAAAAACCAGCAGGTCTTAATCCGGGCGGCTGCCATGCTGAGACAGAAGCAGATATGCCTTGGAATCTGTGGGAAAGGGGCGCTCAGAGAATCTCTGGAGCGGCTGGCAGAGGAGCTTGGCGTGGCCGGACAGGTTCGTTTTTTAGGCTACCGGAATGATCTGCAGGAGCTTTTGACGGCAGCGGATGCCTTTGCCTTCCCGTCCGTTCGGGAGGGCTTTGCGCTCGCTCCGCTGGAAGCGCTTGCGGCAGGACTTCCGCTTGTTACATCGGAACGGCGCGACAGCAGGGAATATATAAGGCACAGGGAGAACGGCCTTGTCTGTAAAAGAAATGCACCGGAGGAATATGCGGAGGCGTTTTTACTATTGATGGAAAATCCCGGACTGTGCCGGCGGCTGTCGGAGGAGGGAAGAAGGACGGCCGGGCAGTTTGCGCTGGACAAGACGGCGCGGATCATGGAGCGGGTGTACAAATGTGAAGGAGCGGAAAGCTGGAAAGAAAAGCGCTTTCCGGCTTTTTATCGAAGCCGTATCGCGGGCAGGGCCTGCGGTATGCGCGGGTGCAGGCATGTCAAAAGAAGGGATAAGCCTCATGAAGGAAAAGAAGCGGCCGGAAATCAGTGTTATTATGGGCGTTTATAACCAGTGGGATTCCGGGCGGCTGCAGGAAAGCATTACCTCGGTTTTAGAACAGACCTTCCGGGATTTTGAATTCATCATTTACAGTGACGGCTCGGACGCGGCGGTGCTTGAGCAGCTGGAGCAATATGCGAGGCAGGATGAGCGGATCGTATTAATTCACAATCCGCTCAATCACGGCCTGGCATATTCGTTAAATATGTGCATTGATGTCGCAGGGGGAAAGTACCTTGCGCGTATGGATGATGATGATGTATGTGTGCCGGAACGCTTTGCCGTGCAATATGAATTTATGGAAGCACATCCTGAGATTTCGTTTTCCGGATCCAATGCGAAGCTCCTGGATGACAGGGGAGTGTGGGGCATCCGGCGGATGCCGGAATGGCCGGATAAGCGGGATTTCCTGAAGTATTCACCGTTTATTCATCCAAGCCTTTTTGTGCGGCGCAGTGTTTTTGAGACGGAGGGAGACTATCGGGCCGGGAAGGAGACGTGGCGGTGTGAGGATTATGAGCTGTTTATGCGCCTGTGGAAATCCGGCTGCCGCGGCTGCAACTTGCAGAAGGAACTGCTTTATTACAGGGAGGACAGAAACGCATATCGGAAGCGGAAATGGAAGCACCGGATGAATGAGATGAGGCTGCGCTATCGAAATTTCCGGGAAATGAAGCTGCTGTTTCCGTTTGGCTGGTGCTATGTACTCCGGCCCGTCGTTGCCGGGATTGTGCCGTCAGGGCTGATTTTTGGAGCGAAGCGGCTGTATCATTTGCGGGAAAAGGCATTTGTGCGAAGGAGGGCTTGCGGAAAAAATATTGGAAGAAAAGAGTTTGCAGAAGAAACGGATGAAAAGTGAATGGGAAAAAAGAATCCGGCAGTATCAGAGACGCCTCAGGAAAGAACCGCTGTTCTATGGGCTGTCGATGGAAATGTATACAAAGAATGTGCGTGCAGCGGCGGTGTGGTTTGTGCTGGCTCCGGTGCTCTGCGGCTATGTTTTGCAGGTGCTGCAGGAGGCGGAACGATCGGGAAAGAAACGGCTGTATTTCCTGGCGCGCGACGGCTGGCAGATGTATCAGATTGCAAAAACATTCTGCGAAAAGCTGGAGCTGCCGCTAGAATGCAGATATTTGTACTGCTCCAGGTATGCGCTCCGTGCGGCAGAATACGCCGTGCGGGGAGAAGCAGCTCTGGATTACTTATGTCTCGGAGGAATTTATGTAACAGCGGAAACCGTATTTCACCGTGCAGGAATCTTTGAGCAGGAAGAAATAAAACGGATGGCGGAGCTTCTTCCAATAGAGGACTGCAAAAGGCAGCTTTCTCATCCTGAGCTGAAAAAGCTGAAGGACAGGCTGGCAGCGTCAACAGAGTTTATGGAACAGCTGACGAGGCGCTCCGGGCAGGCATATACGGCGGCGATCGGCTATCTGAGACAGGAGGGGATGTTCGACAGGGTTCCGTACGCTTTGGTAGACAGCGGCTGGTCGGGCAGCATTCAGCAGTCGTTTCGGCATTTGCTGAACCATGCGGGAAAAACGGGAGAAATTGAAGGCTATTATTTTGGATTGTACGAATATCCGGAGGGGGTGGACAGAAGCACCTATCACACCTGGTATTTTTCACCAACAAACAAATTGCTTCGGAAGACAACGTTTAATAATAACCTTTTTGAATGTGTCTGCAGCTCGCCGGAGGGGATGACGGAAGGATATTGTTTTCAGAATGGAGTCTACGCGCCGAGGCTTGTATGCCGGACAAGCCCGAATGCCGCAAGAGCAGAGGAACATACCGCCTATTTTACGGAATATGCAGAAAAGCTGGGAGAGCGGCTGAAAAAACGGAGGGAACAGCCGGGCGAGCGGGTGTTGCCCGGACAGGGGGAAGGACTTTGGAAGAAAAAAACTCTGGCTCAGGAGCGTCAGCACACGAAAAGAAAACACGGTTTCCTGAAAACCTCGGAGCGGCTCCTGTCGCTGCTGATGGGAAGTCCGACAGTGGAGGAGGCCGGGGAATACGGAAGCTATGTGTTTTGTGATGATGTCATCGGAGAAGAAAATCAGAGACTGGCAGCCGATCTGAGTAAATCGGAAATAAAGGCAAACAGGCTTTTGCCTCAGATAAAAAGAAAATATTTTAGGGCAGACGCACGGGAGAGGGGCAGCGCATGGCTGGAGGCAAGCACGGTGCTTGCTTGTGGGAGAAGCAGAGGCGTTCTGTGGCATTGCCGGGTATTGCAGTGGGTACGCTGCTTTCGAAAGCAGGTCAGAGCCTGGAGCAATCAGGTTTGAGAATCCGGAATTTTCAGGCTCCTCATGGATGCAGTATCGCGGGCGGGTCTGCGATACCGCGCGGAAAAAATAAAAAGGGAGAAACAGAGATTTTGAACGGGGAACAGATAAAGCAATATATGTTTGTTATCCGGGAACTGACCGGACGGGAAATAAAAAGAAAATATGCAAGATCCTTTCTGGGCATCCTGTGGAGCGTGTTGAATCCGCTGCTGTCGATGACGGTGATGTCCTTGATTTTCTCTACGATGTTTAAAAGGAATATTGAAAATTATCCAATTTACTATCTGACAGCAAGCATTTTATGGTCGCTCTTTACGGGATCGACCAATGCCGCGCTGACCTCTCTGGTCGACAACAAAATGATGCTGATCAAGGTGAAGCTGCCGATGTCGATTTTTCCGCTGTCCAGATGCTGTACGGCACTTGTAAATTTTGGTTATTCCCTCATTGCGTTTGTTGTTATGCTGCTGGTATTCCGGATTCCGCCGAACCCCTATATGCCGCTTCTTTTGCTGTATGTGGCGGGACTCTTTTTCTTTTCGCTCGGTCTGGGATATATGCTCTCTGATTTGTACACAGTATTTGGAGATATTAAGCATTTGTATTCTATTCTGCTGATGCTTTGGATGTATATGTCGGCTCTCTTTTATCCGGTGGAAAGCACAACACCGCAGATGCAGGCGATTATTTTGCGGAATCCAATTTACAATTTTATTTCATCGGCAAGAAAAAGCATGTTATATGCGCAACCGCCGAATACGGCCGAATGGCTTCGGATGCTTTGCTGGAGCGCCGGAATCTATCTGCTCGGCAGACTGGTTTTTCGAAAAACGCAGAGCAAAGTGCTGCAGAGAATCTGATCGAAAAAAGGAAATCAGGATAAAAGGAAACGCTGATTAAAGCGTTTCCTTAGAAAAGGGGCGGGCAGCAAGGGCGGAGGAATGAGCAGCAAAGGAAAACGAAAGGGGAATACACAGGAAAGGAAGCAGGAAATTGAAGAGAAGGGCCGGGCAATGAAAGAAGAAAAACAAATCGTAATAGATGTGAGCCATGTGAGCATGCAGTTCCGGATTGCGGGGGAAGCGGCCGGCAGCCTGAAGGAATTTCTGATCCGGGCGCTGAAGCGCCGGAGCCAGAGCCGCAGCCGAATCCTGAATGCGCTGGATGATATCAGTTTTCAGGCAAGAGAAGGCGATGTTGTCGGAATCATCGGGACGAACGGTTCGGGAAAAAGTACGCTGTTAAAAATTATTTCCGGGGCATTGGAGCCGACCGGCGGGACGGTTGCAGTCGACCGTAGTAAGGTACAGCTTCTGACGCTCGGCACCGGCTTTGATATGGAGCTGACGGCAAAGGAAAACATCTATTTAAACGGCGCGCTGATCGGCTACAGCAGAGAATACATAGATAAAAAGTATGATGACATTGTAGCCTTTGCGGAGCTGGAAGGCTTTATGGGCGAACGAATGAAAAACTTTTCTTCCGGGATGGTCTCGCGCCTTGGCTTCGCCATCGCCACGATGAGGGATACGCCGGAGATTCTGATTTTGGACGAGGTGCTGAGCGTCGGAGACATGTTCTTCCGGAAAAAGAGCGAGCAGCGGATTCAGGAGATGATCCATGGCGGCGCGACGGTGCTGATCGTAACCCATTCGATGGATGTTATTTTAAAGAACTGCAATTATGCCGTCTGGATCGAAAAGGGAAAAATGCAGATGGCCGGTGCTGTAAGAGAAGTATGTGAAGGGTACAGGAAATATCAGAACGGGAGAAAGAAATAGGGATTCACAGGAGGCAGGAAAAGCATAACATGGAAGAAACGAAGCAAGGGAAAGCCGCGGAAACAGAGAAAAGTTCGGACATTGGCGGAACAGTGAAAGAAAGTGCAGCACGGCCGAAGCTTTCGGTGATCGTACCGGTATATAATACAGAAAAATACCTGGAAAACTGTCTAAACAGCATTTGCAGGCAGACTTATCAGGATATGGAGATCATTGTGGTAAACGACGGGAGCACGGACGGCTCTGCAGATATTATAAACCGGCTCATGCAGAAGGACAGGAGGATGCGGTGTGTTGTCCAGGAGAAAAACAGCGGGCTCTTTTGTGCAAGAGTAGCGGGAGTGGAGGCCTCCCATGGGGAGTATATCGCTTTTGTGGACAGCGATGATACCGTCAGCGTGGATTGGTTTCGGCTTCTTGTGAAAAAGGCCGAAGAGACGGATGCAGATATTGTTATGGGAAATACGATCTGCGAGGATGAAAATCACAACAAGTATATTTATAATACCTATTATTTTGCCGCAAGGTCAAGAGAGAGCCTGCGGGGAGAAGCCGTGCTGGATTCTCTGATGGAAAATGAGGGAATGTGTTTTTCCAAGCATACAATCTGGAACAAGCTGTATTCCCGGAGAATATGGGAGCAGAGCCTGCCGCATTTCAGAATGCTGAAGCAGCATTTTGTTATGACGGAGGATCTTGCATTTTCGGTAGTGCTTCATTACCATGCAGAGAAGTTGGCGTATTCCGATCACGATGGATATTTTTATTACCGAAATCAAAATTCCTCCACGATTGCAACCGGCGGATTGGAAAAGATAAAAAAGAATGTGGAGGATTTGAAAAAATCTTTTGAATTTGTCAAGACATTCCTGCAGGAAAAGGGAGTGTTTGAAAAAATATGAGAAGAAATACCGGAGCCTGAAGGACAGATATTTCAGATGGTGGAGCTGTTCCGTAAAAACAAGCACGGATGGAAGATCAAAGGAAGCGCAGAATATCCGGAGGGATTTTCTTGATTTCTTCGAGAAGACGGAGTTTGAAATTCCGCGGGAAGAGGATGATTTCTTTACGGATGTGTCCACGACCTGGAATGAACAGTATGAGCAGCTGAAGCTTTCGATTCTGGATAAGGCAATCGAGTATGTCTCTTTTGACATTTTTGATACGTTGGTGCTCCGCCCGTTTTTAGAGCCGACAGACCTGTATTACTTTATGGAAAAAGAGTTCAGAGCGCTGGTGCCGG
>CAMWWR010000003.1 GCA_947178045.1 uncultured Clostridia bacterium | reverse complement strand
ACAATATGACAATACAAAAAATTTTTATGATCTCAGGATGGAGCGCCTGGATTCTTATGGAACAATGTATACCACCTACGGAATTTTTTTCGAAAGGGACGGGGAAACAGTCCTGCTTCAGCATGATGTAGCAAGAGAAGAAGGGGAGGCAAATCGAATTTGTGAGCTCTTGAACAAATACGATTTGGAGCCGGAACAGGCCAGGTATGTGGTCGAGGATTGTATTATTGGGAGCTATTTTGTCTGAAGAATACAGTGAAACACAAGGGTAATTCGATTTTCAGGGATAAAAAAGCGGAGCTGGCGTGCTGATAAAGAAACCAATGGTTTCAACCGGTGCGGCAGCTCCGTCTCTTTAAAAAAATCTTGAGTTTCCCCATTTTACATTTCGGATATACGGGAACTGCTTCTTTCTGCACGGACACGCTTTCGCTTGGAAAAAAACGCAACGGACACTAAGAAATTTTCGGCGCTAAAGCTTGAAAATTTCAAGTGCCGGCGTTTTTTTAACATTCCTTTGCAGAAAGAACAGTTCCTTCCGACCCGAAATGTAAAATGGGGAAACTCAAGTTAAAAAAAATCCCTTGACAATCCCCTGTTCGTCCATTATGATAAGACCATCGCAGGGAGCGTTCTCGAGGTTTCCCGCGAAATTTCTGAAAGGTGGTCGACCTATGATTATTATTCGGTAATTCCCTGAATTTGCTGCAATTTCACAGGATGAGTGGATGCAGAAGGCTTTTTTGCGGGCCTGTGCGTCAGTTTTTACCGTCCCTGTGGCAACGGAGATTATCGAGCGGTTGGTCGAGCCTTTTCGATGTGCGTGATTCGCGCCTTTTCACACGATTGACATGGTATGATTTCTCAGGGGGAATTTTGCGCCCTGAATGCGGCTTCTGAAAGGGGCTTTCCGACCGGGGACCGGGTCTGCCGATAATCTCTCTTTTTCGGACAGGAGGGATTTGATGACGTCAAAATTACTTATTCAAGCAGAAAATATACAGATGAAATTCGGAGAGCAGGAGGTTCTTAATATTGACCGTCTGGCGGTCTATGAGGGGGAGAGAATCGGACTGGTCGGCGCGAACGGCGCCGGCAAAACCACGCTGCTGCGCGTTCTTGCAGAAGAGCTGATTCCTGACCGCGGCACCGTGAAGACAGCGTGCGATATCTGTTTTTTCCGCCAGTTTGCGGAGGAGATGCCGGACGAGGATTCTGATCCTGATTCATTTTCGCGGAATCGTTTGGGATTTGACCGCTTTGCACTGGACGGAAAGGCTGTCAGTGATCTTCATATTCAGGATAAGGTATGGGCGGAAGAGGTCAGCGGCGGAGAGGAGACGCGCCTCCGCCTGGCTTACGCCCTTTCCGGCGACCGGCCGCTCGTCTTTTTTGACGAGCCGACCTCAAATCTTGACCGCAGCGGGATTGCCGTGCTGACGCGCAGACTGCAGGCGATCGATACCATGATTATCGTCAGCCATGACCGCGCGCTGCTCAACGCGCTGTGCTCGCGGATCATCGAGCTCGAGCACGGAGGGCTGACAAGCTATGACGGAAATTATGACGATTATACGGAACAAAAGCAGGCCGCCGTCGCGAGGCAGTGGACGGAATATGAGAGCTACACGGCAGAGAAGCGTCGGCTGGAGAAGGTTTATCAGGAAAAGAAGGTGCATGCGAAGCAGATTGACAAGCGCCCGAAAAACATGTCTCCGCGCGAAGCCGGGCTGCGCAATTTTCTATCCCATCACCCGAAGGATGCAAAGGCGAGAAAAATGGAGAAGTCGGCAGCAAATGTACAGCAGCGCATCAACGCGCTGGAGGTGAAGGAAAAGCCCCGTGAGCTGCCGGGGATCCGTCCCGATTTCCGACTGACCGATCCGCCGGAAAACCGAATCGTTATCCGTGGGGAGGATATTTGCTTTTCCTATAAAAACGGCCCGGAGATCTTTCAAAACGCTTCTTTTCAGATTGCCAACCACAGCCGGGTTGCCATTGTCGGGAACAACGGTGCGGGCAAAACTACATTGGTGCATCTGATTCAGGAGGCTGCGCAGAACCGGTTTATGGAGCAGGATCAATTCGCCGGGCGGCCCCGTCAGGCGGAGGAATGTGCCCGGCCTGCAATATCCGGCATTATGTCGGGGCGGATTTCTGTTGTGCCGAAGGCAGCCGTCGGTCTGTTTGAACAGAATCTTTCCACGCTCGATTATTCCAGAACCGTCCTGGAAAACGTGATGGATGTGAGCATTCAGAAGGAGGCGATCGCGCGCACCACCCTGTCCCGTCTGCTCTTTTTTGAAAGCGATATGAAAAAGCCGGCCGGAATTCTGTCCGGCGGTGAACGTATTAAGCTTGCTTTTGCAAGATTGTTTGTTTCGCGGGTAAATCTTCTCATCCTCGACGAGCCGACGAACTATCTTGATATCCCGTCCATCGAGGCACTGGAAGCCATGTTTGCCGAATACGAGGGGACGCTTGTATTTGTTTCCCACGACGAGGAATTTATCCGCAGGGTGGCTACGGACATTCTCGAGGTGAGGGACGGCAGGATCTTCCGTGTGGAGCGATGATGCGGTTTGCACTTATCAAACCTTTTTACACCTTATCTTCCGATGCCGGGATTGTATTTTCTATGGAAGTCTTCTATAATGGAAGACAAATATAACGAATTGATACCAGAAAGGAGTTTACAATAGCAATGGACAGCAAAAATTTCAGCAATCCGCTTTCCCTGCGCGATATCCGGATAACGGACGATTTCTGGAAAAAGGAGATGGAGCTTGTGCGCACCGAGGTCATTCCGTATCAGTGGAATGCCCTGAACGACAATGTGCCGGGCGCCGCGCCGAGCTTCTGCATGAAAAACTACCGGCTGGCTGGCGAGCTGAATGCGCGCAGGAGGCAGGATCCTTCTTGGCAGCAGCCGGTGTGGACGACGGGGATCTTCAACCTCGTTCCGGAGGATATCAACAACCGGGAGGAGCGCTTTTACGGCTTTTTGTTCCAGGATACGGATTTTACAAAATGGGTGGAGGCGGTTGCCTACTCGCTGACGCAGCATCCGGATCCGGAGCTGGAGAAGCTTGCGGACGACGCCATCGACGTTGTCTGCGCTGCGCAGCTGGAGAACGGCTATCTCGATACCTTTTATATTATCAACGACCAGAGCAAGATCTTTTCCAATCTGCGCGACAACCATGAGCTGTACTGCTTTGGGCATCTGACCGAGGGTGCGGTCGCGTATTATGAGGCGACCGGAAAGGATAAGCTTCTGAAGGCGGCCTGCCGTTATGCGGATTATATCGATTCTTTCTTTGGGCCGGAGGAGGGGAAATGCAAGGGCTATCCTGGCCATGAGATTGCCGAGATGGCGCTTGTGCGGCTGTACCACGCGACCGGGAACGACCGGTATCTCGCCCTGAGCCGCTTTTTCATTGATGAGCGCGGGAAGCAGCCATACTATTTTGATACGGAAGTCGACCATCCGTTTGAGGCGAAGGGGGAGAACCCGCCGCTCCGGCATTTTTACCATCAGGCGCATTTGCCGGTGCGTGAGCAGAAGGAAGCGACCGGGCATGCCGTCCGCGCCGTCTATTTGTATTCCGGCATGGCCGATATCGCGCGCCTGACGCAGGACGAATCGCTGCTTGGCGCATGTGAAACGCTCTGGAACAATATTACGACACAGAAAATGTACATTACCGGTGGCATCGGTTCGACTCACCTCGGCGAGGCCTTTACATTCAACTATGATCTGCCGAACGATACCGCCTACGCGGAGACCTGCGCTTCCATCGGCCTTGTATTTTTTGCCCGCCGGATGCTTCAGATCAAAGCGGATGCACGCTATGCGAACGTTATGGAGCGCGCGCTGTTCAACGGCGTCCTGAGCGGCATGGCGCTCGACGGAAAAAGCTTTTTCTATGTCAATCCGCTGGAGGTGCTGCCGAAGGCATGCCACGAGGATGAACGGAAATTCCATGTCAAGCCGATTCGCCAGAAATGGTTCGGCTGTGCATGCTGTCCGCCGAATATTGCGAGACTGCTGAGTTCTGTTGCCTCTTATGCGTTTACGGAAAATGAGGATACGCTTTTTGTTCACCTGTATGTGGGCAGTGAGCTGACAAAAAAGGTCGGGGACAATACCGTTACCATCAGCATCACCTCGGAATTCCCTTATGCGGGGAAGGCTTCCGTGCGGATCTCCGCGCCGGAGCCGACCGGGATGACGCTTGCTCTGCGCCTGCCGGACTGGGCGGAGGACTACTCCATAAAAGGAGCAGAAGGGGCATCCTCGGCGGAGACGCGCGACGGCTATCTGTACCTTACCAGCACCTGGTCGGGAGAAACCGTGATCTCGCTCGATTTTCCGATGCGTCCGCGCATCATTGCGGCAAATCCGGCAGTTCGCGAGGATGCGGGAAAGGTGGCAGTGGCCTGCGGCCCGATGATCTATTGTCTTGAGGAGGCCGACAATGGCGCAGATCTGCATCTGCTTTCCCTGAATTGCGCAGAGCCGGACTTCCGGGTTTGTCCGGACGCGATCCTCGGCGCGCCGGCAATCAAAGCGGCTGGCAGCAGGAGAAAACCGCAGGAGGTTTCGGATACCTCGCTGTACCATGAATACCGTGCGCCGGAGACGGAAGCCTGCACGCTGACCTTCCTGCCGTATTATATGTGGAACAATCGCGGCGAGGGCGAGATGACGGTGTGGGTGAGGGAAGGATGATTCAATATGCCGCTGAAAAGTCCTGAGCTTATGGCGGAGCTTTTTACTCTGCTCAATAGGACTCCGACTCTGGTATACCAGAATGCTGAGCTGAATGAGGCGTTTAACAATGCGATACTGCTGGAGGAAAATGAGCAGGCCATAGCTGCAGCGGGTCAGTACTCGATAAGAGAAATTCTGTATGGCAGATACTATTGGTATACGAAATTTCTCTGCTGCTATGAAGCTGCCTACGGCAAAGACGCCGGTATGGAGCAGGCACAGTTTAAGATTATTGAAGCGATGGATTATGAGGGAATTGTTGACTGCGGCATATTGGAGTCGATCGAGAGAGAACTGGGGCGGGATACACAAAAAAGATGAAATGGGCTGTCGCACGAAGCATTGGATCTTCGTGCGACAGCTCCGTTATTGAAAGATCAGGCATTATTCAAAGACGCATCCCTTCTCCGCCGAAGCCCTTAAAGTCTTGCCTGTACGAACGGCATTCCCGCTCTAACTGCCGCTTCGGCAATTTCCCGGCCATCCCGGATCGCAAAATCCTCTTCCGTACGGACAAGCGATACGATGCCATCCGGGTAGAGTGTTTTCTGAGTAAAATCAGGCGTTCCGGCCTCCAGGCCGAGGCGCTTCGGAGAGATGAGGATCTTCGTTGCAGGGGTTTTTCCGGCCGAGAGTTTCCGCTCGTATTCCTCCGCCTCGCGGATCAGCAGCGAAGCAAGGCATTCCGGCGGACACCAGGTGCTGTCGAGGATCAGATTGTAATTATCGAAATTGAAATAGTCCAGTCCATAAATATCCTTGTACCGGATGTTTTCGGTCTCGGCGCGCAGCTTGAGCTGTGCCTTCGCGTCCTCGACAGAGGTATACTTTTCCACCTCGCCGCGGTTGTCATTGTAAACGCGTTCTGCTGCTGTGTTCAGACTGACGGATAAAAATACCCTGAAGGAGCTTTCTACGAAATTCCATGCAAGCCGGGAGTCAAAAACGCTCGGCTTGTCCGGATTTTCCCGTGAGATTTTCGCGGTGGTATCGTCGATCAGATGATCGTATTTATGATCCGAACACATGAGCTGATTCATTTCCAATACGCTGATGCCCATTTCTTCCGCGATCGAGCGCTGTACCTTGCCGGTCGAGTAAATTTCTTTGCCGTATTCTTTCTCAAGTATTCTGCATATTGTTGATTTGCCGCTTCCGAGATTTCCTGTTAATGTAATGTGCATACCGTTTCCTCCCATTCCGCTGCCCCGCTTATTTTCGGAACCCTTTTATGCCCTCGGGATTTATGCCTTCCGGACAGCGGGCGGGCTTTTTAGCCCTTTTCATGCCCTTATGATAGCAGTTTTCCGACGGTTCGTCAAGAAGCGGCCGGAAGGCGGAGGCAGCGTGAAGCAGCATATCCTTTTGCTTTCACAGAGTGCTTTAATGCGTTCTTTGCGCCTGCTCATCCCTTTCCCAGCTGCGGATTCGTGCCCTCATCCCGTCAATGTCCAGAATTCCGTAGGCGAAACCTTTGCGGATCAGCTCCATCGGCACAAATTCATCGTATTTTTCGAACAGCGGCTCCTCCTTCGGGTAGATCAGTTCCATCGGATCAAGAGGCTGTTTTTCCTGTTCGAAGAGAACACGGAAAAAGTCCTCTTTCCCGGCCTTCATTTTGAATTGAATAAAATATGGACGGGAGGAATCGAGGCCGCTGAGCCCGAGCTGCGGCGCGCATTTGATTTTGATAAAGCGCTCCAGAGCGAGAAAAGCGTAGCTGCCAAGCCATGGGAACAGGCACCACATCTCCCCGCCCAGGCATACGAGAGGATTTTCCGCCATGTGTGAATTTGCCGCTGTGCGCCTTGCCTCGGACAGTCTCGCCGCGCCGTTTTTCATCAGGTACGGATAGTTTTTTTCCTCCTGAAGCACCGTGCGCATCCGTTCGAGAATCTTCGTGTGGATATCGCCCGGACATTGTCCGAAATAGGCCGGAACCTTGCCCTTTACTGGCTCACAGTATACGAGGTGGCGCTTGTGATCCACCTCCTCCACAATCCAGACGTGCCCGGCCAGCGCGATTTTTTCCCCCACCGGCGGTGGCTTGACAATCGTGCCGAGCTGTTCGGAATGGGTCCTCACTGTATATTCTTCGTTTTCCTGAAAAACCGCATAGAACCGGAAGGAATTTGTCACTCGCTCCCCGGCGAGCCCGACGATCAGCCCGCCGTTTTGCAGGCGTTCGATATGCCCTGTTTTCACCAGGTGGTTCAGCATAATCCGGTAATCATCCTGTGTAATTCGATGGAAATAGCTCAGGGCCAGCACGCGGGAGGCGAGCGCAGCAGGCGTCATTTCCCCGCACGAGGCCAGCGTGCTCATGGTCTGGTGATACAGCAGACTGAACGGCAGGCGGTCGAGCTTCGGCGGCTCCACCCAGCGCTCTTCCATATACAGCTGAATAAGCGCGATGCCCTGCAGGAGCGGCCAGGGAATGGTTGCGGGCAGCATCGCTCTCGCCTCGGGCTGTTCCTCCCGCATGACAAACCACATTTCGGGCGGCAAATCCCGCCTGCCCGTACGCCCCATTCTCTGCAGAAAGGAGGAGACGGTAAAGGGAGCGTCGATCTGAAACGCGCGCTCCAGCCGGCCGATGTCGATGCCGAGCTCCAGCGTCGCCGTCGTCACAGTCGTCTGGTACTGCTCCTCATCCCGCATAATATCCTCCGCGGTCTCCCGGTAGGAGGCGGATAGATTGCCGTGGTGGATCAGAAAACGATCCGGCTCGTTCCGGAGCTCGCAGTATTGGCGCAGCGTTGTGGTGACGGCCTCGCACTCTTCTCTGGAATTGACGAAAACAAGGCATTTTTTGCCCCGCGTGTGCTCGAAAATATAGCCCATGCCCGGATCTGCACCGAGAGGCGCGGTGTCGGAAGCCTCCGCCAGCGGCAGGGAGGTTCGGGTAAATTCCTCCTGTGTGCCCGAAGACTGTGCGGAGGATTCGGGATTTCCGGTCGGTTCGAAGGCTTGTGCCGGACGAAAGTCATTGTCTGTTTCGGAGGTTGCGGATTGGAACGGTTCGGAGGTTTGTGCGGAATTGACATCCTCGCCTGCCTCGGAGGTGCAGGATTGGAGCGGTTTTGAGGAAACCGATTTTTCCTCCGCCTGCGGGCCGGTGATAAAGAAATGCTCCATGGACAGCCTCCATTTTGTCCCCCTCATCTCGATTTTCGGGATTACCGTGCCCCTGCCCGTGCCGGACGCCAGAAATCTGCCTGTGCTTTCCGGATCGCCGATCGTCGCGGACAGCCCGATTCTGCGCGGGTTGACGCCGGCCAGCCTGGAAAGCCGTTCGATGAGGCAGAGGGTCTGCCCGCCGCGGTCGCCGCGCATCAGCGAATGCACCTCGTCGATAACGACGAACCGCAGGTCGCCGAACAGCTGTGAAATCGCTGAGTGCTTGTGCAGCAGGAGCGCTTCCAGCGATTCCGGTGTAATCTGAAGAATGCCGGACGGATTTTTCAGCAGCCTGTTTTTGTGCGACTGCGACACATCTCCGTGCCAGTGCCAGACCGGAATTTCCGCCTCGAGGCAAAGGTCGTTCAGCCGCATGAACTGGTCATTGATCAGAGCCTTGAGAGGCCCGATATAGATTGCGCCGACGGAGCACGGCATATCCTCCGAAAACAGCGTCAGAATCGGAAAAAATGCCGCCTCCGTTTTGCCGGACGCCGTCGAGGCGGACAGCAGTACGTTTTCTTCCGTGTTGAAAATCGCGTCGCCCGCGGCGACCTGAATTGCTCTCAGATTTTCCCAGTTGTTCCGGTAAATGAAATCCTGAACAAACGGAGCATAACGCTCAAATACGCCCATTGGCTGAGCCTCCCTCCCTTTTTGTGCTGCTCTCAGGCAGCAAGCTGTTTTCCGGTCATCTTAGAGCTCAAACTCGGCAAACTCCTGCTCCGTCGCCTCTGCGCTGCCCTCCGGCGCGGCTTTTGCGTACTCGAAGCCCTCCGACTGCAGGAGCTCGGTTATGTTCAGCTGCGGGTTCTGGCAGATGATGTTGAGCAGCTCGATAAAATCGCGGATAACCTCGCGCGGCGTGATGTTTGCATCCGCGCCGATCCGGCTGAATTCGATTTTGATAAAGCCGATCAGCTCCTCCTCGGTGAAGCGCCGCTCATATTCAAACAGCACGGCGTGAATATCCGCCAGTTTTTCGATCAGCACGAGCATTTCCTCATAGGTCAGCGGGGTGAGCTTAATCACCGGCGCGAGCATGTCCTTCGTCCCCTCGCGGCCAAAACGCCCCTCGGCAAGTCTTGACCGCAGCGCCTCGTAGCTGTAGACGCCGCGCCTTGTATCCTCGATGCACTGCGGCGTCCCGCCCATGATGATGCCGAGATACTGCGCCTTGCCCTGCAGCGTATCGTTGTACATGGTGAGTATTTTTTCGTAATTGTACTGCCGCGTGATGCTGTTCGGAATTTTGTATATATTCACGAGCTCGTCGATCAGGATGAGCAGGCCGCTGTAGCCCGCCTGCCGGAGGAAATATGCAAACAGCTTGATGTATTCATACCAGTCGTCGTCCGTGATTACGATGTTGACGCCAAGCTCGGCTTTCGCCTCTGTTTTGTTCGTATACTCGCCGCGGAACCATTTTACGACCTTTGCCTTGCTCTCGTCGTCCCCGTTTATATAGGAACGGTAATAGATGGTCAGAAGCCTGGCGAAATCAAAGCCGTGAACGAGCTCGCTCATGGAATTTGCAACCTCGCGGATCCTCTGTTCCACACGGCGGTCAAATTCCGGAGTACCCGGCAGAAAGTCCGGCGTTTCGGCGGAAGCCCCATCCGGCGCATCCCCCTCCGCGACGGCATTCTGAATGCTGCTGATCCAGCGGTCAAGGATGAGCGTAAGCGCCCCGCCCTCCGGTCGGGTCTTTGTGGACATGTTGCGGATCAGCTCCTTGTAGGTAGCCAGCCCCTGCCCCTTTGTGCCCTGCAGACGGCGTTCCGGTGAAAGATCGGCGTCCACCACGACGAAATTGCGGTCCATCACATAGCTGCGGATGGTTTGCAGCAGAAAGCTTTTTCCGCTGCCGTACTTTCCGACGATAAACCGAAACGAAGCGCCACCCTGTGTGATAATGTCCACATCGTGCAGCAGCGCATTGATCTCCGTCTCCCTGCCGACCGTAATGTACGGCAGACCGACGCGCGGTACAACGCCGCCCTTCAGGGAGTTGATTACGATTTGAGCAATTCTTTTTGGTATTTTCATATTGTTCCCCATTTCTGCGCAGCTCTTTGCGCATGCCCTCATATTTTGTCCGTTCCGGCGGACCCTTTGGAGCATGCGCATGCAAATGAAAACCGCATTTTTGCAGGCTCAGACCTGTTTAACGGCACAGTTGTTCCAGCTCCTCCGCATAATCCTCGATCGGCCTCGGTACATCGCCGTCAAATTCAATGACCGTATCCGCAAACTGCTCGTAAAGTGCTTCGTTGATCGTCTCGACCATGACCGAAGGCAGAATCCGATTTTCGCGGAGCAGGCCGCGGTAATCTTCCCCGTGAAGCAGACAGTGCAGAAAACGGCGCTGTACATCATTCAGTCCTGCTGCCGGAAGCGCATTTTCGGAAATTTTTTCGACGTCCGGTTTGGAAGGGCGGGCTGATTCCGGGGCGGTTTTTACAGTGCTGGTTTCGGAAAGGCTTACGGCCTCAGGAGAGGCATTTGCTGTGCCTGGCTCTGCAGGATAAATTGCCGTAACATTAGTATTTTCCCTGCCTGATTCTACCGGAGTGTCTGTCCTTGTGGGGATTGCTGTTTCAGGACCATTCTTTGTCATGCCTGTTTCTGCAGAGCGGATTGTTTCCGTCCCGGCACTTTTTCTGATTTCCCTGCCGGTTGGATCTTCTGCGGACAGTTCCGCGTCCTCCGCAAGCAGACGCTCTCTCGTAATATCCGCTGCGCGCCGGATTCCGGAAAGCTTCGAGACGTCGATCTCAATTTTCGGCGCGGCATTTTTTTGATTTTCGGCCAGCTGCCGGTCGATAGCCTTTTCGATAATATCCGTTGCAAGCTTTGTCAGCGGTTCGGCCTTGAGCGCCGCCTTGAAGCCGTATTTTTCCCGCATCCGGCTGTCCAGCGCCCGCAGAATGCTGCCGAGCTCCTTGCTTTTAGCGCGGTTCCCGTAAAATTTCCGGCAGCTCCATTTTCCGCCGTGGCAGTGGTAGCGGTGAATATCGTTGAAAACATATTCGTAATCGTCGTAGCGCTTCCGGTCAAAAAACACGGCCGAATAGAACATTTCATATTCACATTCCGCAATAACACCGAACAGCTTCTCGCAAAGACCCTTTTTCCGGTTTTTCTCGTAATAGCCGGAGAGCGATTCAAAAACGGCGCAGACCACATTTTTCACATCCTCCGGATACTGCCGGTAAAATGCGGAGCCGGGGAGATGATAGCTGGAAAGCGCGCAGATCGCCTCAAAAAGCTCGTTTTGTTCACGCTCCTGATAATTCAGCAGCACCTGCAGAGCCCGGTCAAACGCCGGATCCGCAAGATCCTCGAGGAGCGCGGCATCCAGATTGTAATAGACAATGTAGTCGCTCAGCCAGATCCTCATATAGCGGTCAAGCCGGGAATCCGATACCCGGTACGCCGCCCAGAAATTTTTGAGCGTGAAAAAGCCCTGCTCCGGACTCTCCACCCCGATCTGATTCAACAGCTCATAGAGGTACAGCAGAGCGAAGGAAAGCTGAGGCTGCTCTGCTTTCCCGTGCCGCAGCCTTGTGCGCCAGGAGAAATAGCCCCGCAGCTGCGGGACGCTCATCGTCCGGTAGGTCGGAAAATTTTGAATGCACTCCCCGTAATAGTTGAAGTCGTCCTCATAATCCTGCATCAGTACGCCCTGCCGGTAAAACAGCTCAGCCTCGGAATAACGCCATGCCCCGCTCTTATTCACCAGCAGTCTCATTTCGCGGATCGGTTCAGGAATATTTTCCGTCAGCGCTCCTGCGACCCGATGCACGATATTACCCGGACGCGGGATCGTCTCGTCGTGATAAACACGCTCATGAAAAGCAGCATTCATTTTCTGCTTTATTTCAGACAATATCTGGTTGACCAGCCTGTTTCCGTCCGTCACAATGATTCCCTCCGTGTTTTGAACATCGAACATATTTTCTGTTATCTTACCATAAATAGATGGGCGGGTCAACAAAAAATAAACGGCGCTCTTAAACCGAGTCAACATCGTAGTTTTTTTTCAGATATTCTTTCCACTCTTTCCGAAGGGATTCCCATGTATGGCCTGTCAGTTCTTCTACCTGGTTCCCACCTGTCGAGACCAGATACAGAGTATCTTCACCATAGGTTTGAGCAATATAAATTGCAAAAGAAATCAACGAATAATCGTTTTCTGTTTGCCTGTCTGACATTAGCTCTATTGCCCGCATATTTGCCCTATTGACTATATCCTCTTTTTCTTCTGCTGTCATTTCGCGGTAAAGCCATTCCTCCAGTATTTCCGGGCAGGGAATCGGTTCCTTGCTACCGGTATACTGCCTTTCATAAAAGTCGTTTATGTATGACCAAAGTAAATAAAAAGTTTTTGAATAGGCTCCATAATAGTATGGAAGCAAATGCAGTTGTCCTATGTATTTCTGAAGGGATTTCCCTTTTTTAACAAACAGATCCTCCTGCAGCAGCAAATAGTGGCAATATTCATGAACAATTGCATACGCAGAGCTCAAAAAAATATTTCCATCTCCGGTAAATTCCCCGACTAAATTTCCAGAGAGTTTTTCCTGAAAAGTAAACGTTGCACGCGGATAATTATATGTCGGATCCTTTAATACCTTATCTACAAAAGCCAATTCTCTTTCATAGCATTGCATCAATGCGTTGGTTTCTTTATAATTCCGACGCAGCAGCCATGCATATTGCTTGTCTTCCGTAAGAGAAGAGTCAAGACCTGCCTGCACATACCAGTCCCCGTGTGCCGTTTTCATCTGGAATAAAGCAAAACGTCCATAATTTCCGTATTGGATTGGATGTTCCTTTGCAGACAGCTGCACAGTGCTGCCGATGCTTTCAAGCCACTCATTTTTTAGCGCAGTAAATCGTTCTTCGAAAGAAAACAGATCGTCACAGTCCATAAGCAGCCGAAGAACTTCCCGCTCTTTCCCGTTCTCTGATATGTAGGCGGACAGGCTTCTCGCCAGATGCCAGGCATACTCTACCTGGTTCTCTTCTACATAATTCGGTGAAAAGCAGAGGTATTCAAAATCCAGCAGAAAACAGCTCTCTTCCGCATTTTCTTCTAAAATCTGAAGAACATTCTCTGTCAGGGAATTTCCCTGCGCCCCGCTGCCGAGTTCCGGCAGTTCATAGCGTTTTCCGGTCAGGGGATGTTCGATATCGTTATTGTTGGTCATAGGGATGGGCGGCACATAGGAAATATCCCAGCCGAAAAGCTTCGTCATGCTGAAGCCCTCTGCCTGCAGCAGGCCAAAATTCGCCGTTGGTGATCCGGTTGCCGCCTGGATCAGGAGTGCCGCCTGCACGGAGGTTCCTGCATACTCCGGCCCGAGCGCGCATTTTCCATTTTCCTGATTAAAAAAGTACATGCCCTCTGCCGCGTAAACATCCAAAGTTCCGGAAAAATCCGCATTTTTCACAAGGAATTTCATGATTTGCTCGGAGGTTTCCACATAGCGATCCCGAAGCTCCGGCGAGAACGATTTGTCAAAATAGTAATTTGCATGTTCTCCATGATAAACGGAGACTTTTTGAAGACTTGTCAGATAAAAGGTGCCCTGCTCTTCAACACGCGGGCTGAAAGAGGTCTGTTCATACTCATAAACAGGTTCGTAAGCAGTCGGTTGATTCGACTGTTTTTGCTGATCCGACTGATTCTGCTGACCCGGCTGCCTTTGCTGATCTGATTGGTTTGATTCATCCGATTGATTCGGCGCAGCGGGATTTTTTTCCGGGCTCTGTTCCGGATCAGCTGCCGGGTTCGTATCTGGAGTGGACGGCGTTTCGCCGGCAGCTGTTGTTACGGGTAAGGGAGGTT
Organism: uncultured Clostridia bacterium; assembly: GCA_947178045.1. GTDB lineage: Bacteria > Bacillota > Clostridia > Lachnospirales > Lachnospiraceae > RGIG4057. Next base: position 3,189 of record CAMWWR010000003.1, on the reverse strand, counting down.
GCTCCACCAGCTTTGAATTTTTCTGACAGGAACACAGGAGCAGAGCTAATGCATAAGGAAAAAATTTCGCCAGGTGCTTTTTGTTCATTTACAATCCTCCTGTAAAAATTTCTCTATAGATTCTTTTCTTTGACTTTCATAAAAATTTTTGGATAGTGCAGAAGATTTTGAAATTATTGTAGCATTTTCTGACAAAAAGTTCAAGAAAAAAGGTCGGGGAGCTCACTTGCTTTCAATGATCAATCCGCTTTTTACAAAAAAATATTTCATTGCCTGTCTTTTTGAGATTTCAGCACCCAGATTCCCGCATCCAGTAATTTTGCATCCGCCGCATCGTGCGTAACTGCAATTAGGGTGCGTCCTGCCAGGCGCTCCCTTATATATCTGGCGGTCTGTATCCGGCTCTGCTCGTCCAGTCCCTTGAATGGCTCGTCGAGCAGTATGAGATCGGCATCCGCGCAAACGGCGCGAACGATGGCGACGCGCCGGCGCATGCCGCCGCTGAAATCTGCGACCGGTTTTCCCTCATAGCTGGTAAGTCCAATCTGTTCAAATTCCCGGCGCAGCCGGTCTTGCAGGCAATCAGCGGAGACTCCGGGTTTGGTGATATGTGCTGCGCCGTGTGGGGAAACCACTTGCCGGTTTCCGAAGGCTTTTAGTACGACGGCCACGTTTGTGAACGCATCCTCGCCCTCCAAGAGCCGGTCCTCCTGGAATACCATGACCAGTCTTCCGCGCTCGGCGCTTGTAACCTCTCCGGAATCCGGCTTTTCCAGTCCGGCAAGGATCAAAAGCAGCGTTGTTTTTCCGATGCCCGAAGCGCCCATAATGCAGAGTCTCTCGCCGGAGCTGACCGAGAGGGAAACATCCGACAGCACGAGCTGATCGTTGAACTGCTTTCGAAGGCTTTTTACAACAATGGAAGCAGCATCCAGCCGGTCTGCAGGCCATGTGTGGCCAGAGTCAATATGTTCCGGCCGCTGTTTGTGCTGTGCCTCAGTATACTGCTCCTGGGAGTGCAATTGCCGGATGTGCTGACTTTGAGTGTGTTGTCCCCGGGTACGTTGTTGCCGGATGTTCTGCTCCTGAGTATGCTGCCCCTGGATTTGCCGCCGCGAGACGTGCTTCTGGATGCGCTGTCGCCGGATTTGCCGTCCCCGGACAAGGTACATGACTGCCCGCTCAAACAGGGTGCTTATAAGGACGATCACGATCGTCCATGCGAACAGCTCCGGCGTCAGCAAATAGAGCTTTGCTTCATACAGCTGCAAGCCGATGGAATATGCCGGCAGTCCGATGACCTCGGCGGCGATCCCGGATTTCCAGCAGAAGCCAAGGCCGACGGAGCACGCGGTCGTAAATGCCGGCCGGACAGCCGGAAGATAGATATAGCGTATTTTCTGAGAAATTTTCAGGTCGAATACCTGCGCCATCTCGAGCAGCTTTTTGTCGGTCTGGCGAATACCGCCTCGCACGTTTGTAAAAATGACGGGAAGTACCATTAAAAATGAAATCACAATGGAAAGCTGCGCTGAGCGCACCCACAGAAGAACGAGAATGACAAAGGAAGCAACCGGGATCGATTTGATCAGCTGCATGAGCAGCTGAAGGATCTCGCCGAGCTGGGCATTCAGCTCGGCAAGCACGGCCAGCAGCACACCCGTTGTCACGGCGAGCGCAAAGCCCGCTGCAATCCGCAGAAAGGAGGTGCCGACAGAACGATAGAAATTTCCCGTGTGTGCCAATCTCGCCAGTGCTCTCAGCGTATCCGGAACGGAGGGCAGAAAGATTATCCGGTTCACCAGGCAGCTGAGCAGCTGCCATGCGGCCAGCAGCACGAGTACGGCAATAATCTTTCGCCGGATGATCGTACTCTTTTTTTCCATAAAGCCCTCCCTGTAATTATTAATTATAGCGGCAGTTTCGTGACCATGATAGTAATTCCGCAGCCTGGACAACCGCCCATGTCCCGGCCATTATTTGTGCTTTTTGGCTGCTGCCGGTGTTTTCTTGCGGCAGCCCTGCTTTGCGGCAGCAGTTCTGTTTCCGCGCGCTCGTCTATGCCTGCGCGTCCGCATCCGCGGCTCTGCCAAAATTGTTACCAGTGTCAGATACCGGTCCGTGTTCTGATCGATATCCTTCTGTGATACGCCGTAATACTGATAAATTTCCTGCTGAATTCTCTGGAGCTGGGAAAAGCTTTTTTTGTCCGATGAGCTGAAGCTGGCCGAGAGCAGGCCGCGTATTTTTTCAATCCCAATCTGAATTGTCCCGGAGGGCTTTGTGTGGATCTCGTAAATATGCGTATCGGTCGGAACCAGAGCATCATCCAGTCCCGCCGCGGCGGCGTCATATTCCTGCATGTATTTGTACCATTTTTCGACCGCTGCCCGATCCTCGAAATTTTGCGGACGCTTTTGCTCGGGAGATACATAACCGAGCCGTTCCATCTCGGCCTTGTGCTCCCTCCAGACGATCGAGATTTTTGTATTCCGGCGGTATTCCTGTACGCTGCTGTTCTCCGGTGAAAGCTCCACAGCATGATATTTTTGTTTTATGAATGAGATCAGCTCATCCATTGTATGAGGCTCCGGCCGGATGCTCTGTATTGCCCGGGCGCGGCGCTTCTGGTTTTGCTTCATTCGGAAATAGTTCCGGAAACGGCGCAGCGGATTTTCCCGTTTTCCGCCAAGCTTTCCGGCAATAAATACGCTGGTCGGCCCGTCGCTGCCGCCGATGATCGTGACTGCTCTCGCTGACTTTCTGCCCTTCGAATTTCGCATAGTAACTCCTCCCCTTACTGCGCAAACAAATTTGCGTAGTTTAACTCGCCTGTAGCTCAACTTCCCTTACTGCGCAAACAAATTTGCGCAGTTTAACTCGCCTGCAGCTCAACTTCCCTTACTGCGCAAATTGGCTGTTGTACAGATTCGCGTAAAAGCCGCCCTGTGCGAGCAGTGTTTCGTGATTGCCCTGCTCGATAATATTGCCGTCCTTCATGACAAGGATGATGTCCGCCGTCTGGATGGTCGAGAGACGGTGCGCCACAATGAAGCTTGTGCGGCCCTCCATCATTTTGGCGAAGGCGTTCTGAATCTTGATTTCCGTGCGGGTGTCGATCGAGGAGGTCGCTTCGTCGAGCATCAGCATCGGAGGGAGGCAGGGCATGACGCGCGCGATGCAGAGCAG
>CAMWWR010000002.1 GCA_947178045.1 uncultured Clostridia bacterium | reverse complement strand
ATTTTCTCCTTCCTTGAAGATACCGCCGCCGATAAGCAGTATATCGGGCTGGAACGGCGGATGGCGGAGCTGATCTCCGATTGCCGTAAGGCGGGAATGAGCAGGAAGGACGTGCTTGACATGGCAGAGGCGCTGATGGAGGCTCAGTAAAGCCGGCAGGGCAGAAAAGTGGATAGAAGAGAAAACGGATAGAAGAGAAAGCTGATATAAGAGAAAACTGAAACGAGAGAAAACCGGCGGGGAAAAAGCCAATGTCAGAAAAGAGGGATAATTATGCTGTTGGAATTGAAGGATGTCTGCGGGGCGGAAAAGGGCTTTTGCCTGCAGAATATAACATTTGAAGTGCCCGAGGGTTATCTCGTCGGGCTGGCGGGAAAGAACGGCGCGGGTAAGACGACGCTGCTGCACTACATTGCGGACGAAAAAAAGAGGTACACTGGTTCGATCCGGTTTTCGGGGGAGGAGCTTCATGCCTCGCACACAAAGCTGATGAACAAAATTGCGTTTGTTGCCGATGAGACACCGTTTTTCAAAATGTATACCGGCAGACAGAATGCACAGCTGCTTGCGCCGTTCTACGAGGAATGGGACTGGGAGCTTTTTTATCAGGCGGCAGAGGAGCAGAGCATGTCTGCCGGGTCAGGGCTGAAGCTGGACAGGCCGCTTGCAAAGCTTTCGCGCGGAGAATATCTGAGATTTCAAATGGCGTTTGCGATAGCGCACCATACAAGGCTGTATCTGCTTGATGAAGTGACCGGCGGCATGGATCCGGTTTTCCGGCGCGAATTTTTCCGGCTGATCCATCGGATTCTGGAAAAGGAGGATGCATCCGTTCTCATGACAACGCACATTCAGGAGGAGCTGGAGGAAAAGGCAGACTATGCCGGCATTCTTGAGGAAGGACGGCTCATATCGTTCCGGGAGGCAGGACAGCCGCTGTGAAAGACGAAAGGAGCCTTTCCGAAAGGCAGGACAATCGCGCTGAAAGAAGGGATATCATTCCGAAGGGCAGGACAGCTGCTCTGAAAGACGAGGCACCATTCCGAAGGGCAGAACAGCTGCTCTGAAAGACGAGGCACCATTCTGAAGGGCAGGACAGCCGTTCTGAAAGACAAGACAGCCTTCTCGGAAGAAAGAATAGCCGCTCTGAAAAACAGAGGGCCTTTCCGAAAGGCAAAACAATCTTTCCGAAAGGCAAAATAGCTGTCCCGCAAAATAGAAAGGAGAAGATTAAAATGACGGACCAAGAACGTATTCTGGCGTTTGATCGTGAGCTGGCAGTTGTGAGTGAGGAAAAGATACTTTCTTATAAAATTTTATATATTATTTCGAGCATTTTAGGATGTTTTATATCGGTTTTTCCGATAGGAGCAGAGGGCAGTGAAAATATGAAGGTTATTTACGTTTTAGCCTGGATGTTTCTCGGCATGGCGGTCATGTTTCGTATTCAGCCCTATATTTATATGATTGAAAATTCCGTGCGCATAAGTACGGTGCTCGTTTATATTCCCGTGGATAAAGCGCTGCTGCGGAGGGTGCGCCGTGGATATCTTCGGCGGTATCTGATCAAGCTTGGGATCGTAGTGCTTATATTTCAGCAGATCGGGGCGCTGATCGACGGCTGCTGGTCAGTTTGGAATTTGATTTATCCGGTGGCACTGATCTGTTTTCTGTACCTGGAGGGATTGGCATATATCGGGAAAAAGTAGCAAAAAACTATATAAACCATACAAACCACGTAAAAACGACTGAAATCATAAAGCATCAGCGCATAAAAGCAGTATTTCGCCGGAAAAAGAGCATTATGCCAAAAAAGTATTCTGCAGGGAAATAGGGCAAAAATAGCTGGTATCCGGTCAATTAAGCCTCATATCCGAATTCTGCCGGGAAAACTGAATTCTGCCGGGAAAATGAAAATAAAACCCCCGCCGGATTGTAAAAAATGACTGTCGAAATGGAAGAAAAAACAGAATATATCAATTGTTTTTCACAATTTGCCATTGTATTTATGTGTAAGGATTGTTAAAATTTAAGAGGAATTCGGCAAAAAGCTTCGCAAGGAACTCGTTTTTGGAGATTCCGCGGGGCTTTTGCTGGTTGCTGCGGAGTATATTGCTCCGAGATTATTAACGGAAATGGGGAAAGCGTGTGAAAAAAGAGAAAAAGATGCTGCTCCTGTCCGCAGTGCTGACGCAGGCGATCTTTTTTGGCGGCTGCGGTTTGCTTCCGGCAGAGGAAACGGGAGGAACTATCATGCTGATACGGTCGGAGGCCGTACCGGATTACGAGCTTGCACAGGTGATCAGGGGCGACGTGGTGCTCGAACAGACCCTGTACTGCACATACGCGCAGATGAAGGAAGAGCACCTGAGCTTTGGGGTCAATGCGAGGACTGTTCAGCATGTTTATGTAGCCATGGGGGACAGCGTGAAGCAGGGGGATATGCTTGCAAAACTGTACACCGACGATCTGGACAGTCAGATGGCCAGTCTGACGGAACGGATGGAAAAAAATGAGATTCTCCTGCGCCAGACGAACGAGCTGAAGGATTATGACCTGTCGGCAGCGGAGCAGAGCTACCGCAGGGGAGAGCTGACAAAAGCACAGTATGACGAGCGTGTCAGTCAGATCGAGAGCGGAGTCCGGAGCCAGATTCAAAACTACGAGGACAGCCTGTATATTGACGGATTGTATGTGGAGCAGCTGGAGGAGCAGCTGGCGGGCTGCTATATCTATGCGGGCATGGACGGGGTTGTCTCTTCGGTGCGCAGCCGTCTGGAGGGCAGTCGTTCCGTCGACGGGGCGGAGGTCATTACGGTCGTGGACAGCTCGCAATGCGCGTTCCGCTGCGATAAAACAGAAGGAGCAAGCTATTTTACCAACGGGCAGGAGGTCGTTCTGACTACCGGAAACGGGCAGGAGTATGCGACCCAGGTAATGTCCCCGGAAGAAGCGCCGGATGACAAATACATTTATTTTACGCTGAAGGAGCCCGACCTGGCTCTTGCAGTCGGCGTGCGCGCCAGTGTGACGGTTCAGCTGGATTCCCGCCCGGATGTGCTGATGCTGCCGAATGCCGCGGTCTACAGCGCGGACGGCAAGCAGTATGTTTACTGTGAGGATGAGAACGGTCTGAAAATGATGAAATTCGTTACGGTCGGTCTGGCGGGAAGCAAATATACGGAGATTACCGGCGGCGTAGCGGAGGGGGACATCGTCATAAAAAGATAAAGAAAGGATATCGACTTATGAATCGTCATTTCATATACGGACGCCGCATCCGGCGCCGGCTTTTTGCCCTGGGGCTGTGCGGAGGCCTGCTGTTTTCCGGCTGCGGGCAGCAGGAGAGCCAGCCTGCGCCGGAGCTGATCGATCCGGTCGACGCGACGGAGGAGCAGTATTACGCGGAGCGCAGGGATCTGTATGTTATGAACTCCTACGAGGCGGCGGTTCTGCCGTATCTGGAGGAGCTGAGCTTTGCGGGCTCCGGCACGGTCAGCAGAATTTATGTCAGCATGGGTGAGCAGGTGGAGGAGGGACAGCTGCTTGCGCAGCTTTCCAACGGCCTCGAGGAGGAATATGAGAGGCTGCAGAAGCAGCTTAAGACAATGCGGGAGGATAATGCGTACAACAACCGGATCGCGGAGATCGAGCTGGAAAAGGCAGGACTTCTCGGGCAGGACACCGGAAGACAGGAGCTGCAGCTGCGCCACACGCGGGAGCTGCAGGAGCTCGAGGAGGGAAGGCTACTGAAAAAGATTGAGGAAACAGAGATCAGGCTGGCAGCGAACCGGCTGGTAGCTCCGTTTGCGGGTACGGTGGCGGGCATCGCCGTGGACCAGGGCGGCTTTGCGTCTGAGGGCAGCCCGGTAATTGCGCTTGCGGACGAGAGCCAGAGATATATATACTGCAATTATGTCGGCAAGCAGGAGATTGAGGCGTGCCACAGGTATTACGCAATAAGCGGCAAGGGAGAGTATGAGCTGGAATATCTGCCGTACAGCGCCAAGGAGCTCGTGGCAATCTCCCTGACCGGGGAAAAGCTGATGTCGAAATTCCGGGTGAAGGATCCGGAAATACAGCTCGGCGATTACGCGGTCGTCTGTCTTATCAGCAATTATCGCGAGAATGTGGTTTCCGTGCCGAAAAATGCCGTCTTCAAGGAAAACGGCGAAAACTTTGTCTATGTCGTCGACGGAGATAAGCGCGTGAAAACAGGCGTGAAGGTCGGCGTTACCGGAGTCATGTATTCGGAGATCGTCGAGGGGCTGGAGGAAGGAGCGTGCGTCTATGTCAAATAGAAAATTCAGAAGGTATACAGCGGCGGCAGCGGCAGCAGCCCTGACGGTATGTGTGCCGGTTCATTCCGTTCCGGCGCTGGCTACGGCAGCAGCATTGTCCGCTTCAGATACCGTATCGGCGGCAGCGCCGGTTCCGGGAACGGCTGCAGAAACTGCGCTTGTCTCAAAGGCCGGGACAGCCACAAACCCCGGTTCGGTCCCGGAAGCAGGCCGGACCTCAGAAGGGGAGCCGGGTTCGGAGAAGGATTTAAGTCCTGTCACGACGACGGTCGAGCGGGGCACGCTGTCCGTAACCGCCCAGGTGAGCGCCACACTGCAGTATTTTGACTGGGGAACGATCTGGTTTGATTCCGATTACGCATCGGCGGTCTTTGTGCAGTACTGCGTAAAGGAAGGCGACTATGTGGAGAAGGGGCAGCCGGTTGCGGAGGTTCAGGCGCAGGTGAACGACATTGATATCGAAGCGGCAAAGCTGCGGCTGACGCGCGCGCGCCAGGAGCAGGAGGAGCTCCATGAAAGCTGCAGCGAGAGGCTTGCAGCGGCGGAAAAGGCAGTGAGCGAATCCTCCGGGACAGCGCGCAGGATCGCCGAGCTGGATCTGGAAAAATGCCGTATGGAGACGGAGAGGAGCCTCCGGTCCGTCGATGAGAGAGTGGCCGCGCTGGAGGAGCAGATTACGGGATATGACCAGGCGCGGGAAAAGCTGCTGATCCTCTCGCCGATGACGGGATACCTCCATTCGTTTGAGCCGATGGAGGCCGGAAAGATCGTGTGGAAGGGCGACCGGATCGGCCTGATGTACGGGAGAAAGGAGCAGACCTATGCGGTGACGGACGCCACAGGCATTCTCTGCTACGGGATGCGGGCGCAGTTCGCGGAAAAAAACAGCAGCAATACCTCCAGGGGAATGGTGGTTTCGTGCAGCCAGAAATATCTGTCCAGCGCGTTTAAGACTGACAACGCCTATATCCGGTTTGACAGCCGGTCGGAGGACCCTTATTACGCTACGGTGTCCTATGAGTCGCTGCATCTGGAAAACGTGCTGATCGTCAAACTGGAGGCGGTAAAATCGGATTCCTACGGGAGCTATGTGACGGAGCTGAAGGACGGCCGGAAGATCAAACACTATTTCCTCATGGGCAAGCGGACGAAGGATTATTGCCATGTGCTCGACGGGCTCACCGAGGGCATGGTCGTGGTGATCAATTAGAAACGGGGGCGGTAAGATGATACAGATTATGCTTCAGAAGATAATGCACAAAAAATGGATGGTCATCAGTCTCCTCCTCGGCAATATTCTTCTGGTCGCGGTGGCGGTAAGCCATCCGATGTACCGGGAGGCTTCGCTTCAGCGAATGCTGACGAACCGGTTTACGGAATATATAGATACGAACGGCGGCGCTTCGGAGTTTATCGAGCAGGTCAGCGACCCAACGGTTTTTTCCCTGATTGCGAGAATGAGGAAGTCCGGAGAGATTGCCGAGTATGAAAGAATTCAGAATGTTGTAGATACTCTGTGCGCGCAGCTTGAGATCCGGGAGCGGATGCGGGTCGTGCACCACAACCTGACTGCGACCACCGCGAAATCGCGGATCAACCGCAGTGGCAGATATGTGGAAAAAAAGCTGAAAATAGGCTGTATGCAGGAGCTTGAGCAGCATTGCGTCGTAATCAGCGGACAGATGTATTCCGGGACGCCGGGGGAGGACGGCGTGATCGAGGCGGTCGTTACAATGAACGGTTTCCTCGATATGGATTTGCTCATCGGGGAGGAGCTCGAATTCAAATTTCTGAAGGACGCCGCGGGGAAACAGGTCGTAATACGCATCGTGGGTGTTATCAACTCTCTGGACGAGGCGGACGGCTACTGGCAGGAGAACCCGGATTCGTTTACCGCCGAGCTGCTGATTGCGCCGGAGCTGCTGCAGAGCATGTTTCTGAGCAGGCGGGGCTACGATTACGATACGCGGACCTATATTCTGTTTGACCATACGTCGGTCGCCTACGAGAACGCGGAGAATATTCTCGCGCAGGTCAGGGCGATCGTCGAGCAGAACTCGACCTACGGCAGGATGGAGGAGCCGGTTCTCCTCTCGCTGCTGGAGGACTTTATCGCTGATCAGAAGAAGGTGGAGACGACCCTGATGATTCTGCAGGTGCCGGTGCTCGTGCTGCTCTGCGCCTTCCTGTTCATGATATCCCGGCAGATGCTTGAAATGGAGCAGAGCGAGATCTCGCTGCTCAAGAGCCGCGGGGCGAGCAAGGGACAGATTTTCCGTCTGTACCTGATGCAGTCGTCTTTTCTGGCGGTGATAAGCCTTTTGATCGGACTGCCGCTGGGCAGCCTGCTCTGCCGGATTCTCGGCTCGGCGAGCGCGTTCCTTGAGTTCGTCCAGCGGCGTCCGCTGCAGACCCGGTTTACGGGCGAGGTATTTCTGTATGCGGCCGGCGCGCTTGTGCTGTCCATTCTGATGACGGTGCTGCCGGTGCTCCGGCAGAGCGGAATCTCCATTGTCCGCCAGAAGCAGTCGCGCGCGCGCAGCAAAAGGCCACTCTGGCAGAAATTCTTTCTTGACGTGGCCATTCTTGCCGTGTCCATATACGGCTATTATGCCTTCCGCAGGCAGCAAGAGGAGATTGTTTCGTCGGTTATCAGCGGAAAGGCGATGGATCCGCTGCTGTTCCTGAGCTCGGGCCTGTTCATTCTGGGCGCTTCGCTCGTATGCCTGCGCCTGCAGCCTCTGCTCGTCCGCACCGTTTATTTTCTCGGAAAAAAGCGCTGGAAGCCGGCAGGCTACGCGTCTTTTCTGGAAATTCTGCGCACGGGAAGAAGGCAGTATTTCATCATGACTTTCCTTATGCTGACCGTCGCGCTCGGCATTTTCAACACGACCGTCGCGCGCACCATTCTCGCAAATGCGGAGGAGAATCTGAGATATCATGTCGGCGCGGATGTTGTTCTGAAGGAAAAATGGTGGAACAACGAGGATCTGGTCCGGCAGGGAATGGCAAGCGTCCTGCTCTACCGGGAGCCGGATTTTGAGCGGTATACGCAGCTTGCAGGCGTAAATTCCGCGGCGAAGGTTTACATAAATGAAAAGATATCGTTTCCGCGCGAAAAGAAGGCAGTGCTGATGACCTCGGCGCCGAGGCTGTACGCTATTCACACAAAAAGCTTCGGGCAGACGACGAGCCTGCCGGAGGATGTCATGCCGGAGCATTATTATTCCTATCTGAACAAGCTGGCGGCAAATCCGGATTCGGTGCTGCTGTCCGCCGCTTTCCGGGATATTCTGGGGCTCAAGGTCGGCGATACGATCATGTACCGCGGTCAGGACGCGTTGGGCGAGGACTATCCGGACATTTCGGCGACTATATGCGGATTTTTTGAATATTTCCCGGGCTTTCAGACGCAGCAGACATGGCTTGGCGCTGACGGAAATACCCAGGTGTCGGCCCAGTATCTGGTCGTTGCCAATCTTTCCGCGATTCAGAGGCAGTGGGGAGTCACGCCGTACCAGATCTGGCTGGATATGGATTCGACGGACAGTCTGTACCGCTTTGCAGAGGAAAATCAGGTCGAATATACCGAGTTTCAGGATGTCGGCGTTATGCTTGCGGGTATCAGGCGTGACACGCTCTTCGAGGGGACGAACGGCATTCTTACCATGAGCTTCATTGTGATTCTTGTGCTGTGCGCGGTGGGCTATCTGATCTACTGGATCCTGTCCATTCGCTCCAGAGAGCTGCTTTTCGGCATATTCCGCGCGATGGGCATGTCCCGGGGAGAGATTATCCGGATGCTGCTGAACGAGCAGATATTTTCCAGTCTGCTTTCGATTGCGTGCGGAGCGGGGATCGGGATTCTGGCGTCCCGGATGTTTGTGCCGATGATCCAGACCGCATATTCTGCGGCGGACCAGGTGCTTCCGATGCAGCTGATCACACAGCAGTCGGATATGTTCCGGCTGTTCGGAATCATCGCGGTCATGCTGGTCGTATGCCTCGCGGTACTGGCCAGACAGGTATTCAGGATGAAGATCGCTCAGGCGCTGAAGCTGGGGGAGGATTAGAATATGATTGAGACAAAGAATGTATGCCGTGAGTTTCCCGTGGCGGGCGGAGAGCCGTTTCAGGCGCTTCGGGAGGTGTCGGTGCAGATACCGCGGCAGAGCCTGACGATCCTGCGCGGAAAATCCGGCTCCGGCAAGACGACGCTGCTCAATATTATCGGCGCGCTGGACGCGCCGAGCAGCGGGGAGGTAATCTTTGACGGGCAGGATATCACAAAGCTGTCGGATAAGGAGCGGGAAAAGCTGCGCAGAAAAAAGATCGGATTTATTTTTCAGTCGGTCTCGCTGATTCCGATGATGACCGTGTATGAAAATGTGGAATTTTCGCTGAGGCTGTCAAACTACCGGGGAAACCGCAGAAAGCGGGTGGAGGAATGCCTGCATCTGGTCGGGCTCGGAAAACGCATGCAGCACCTGCCGCAGGAGCTCTCGGGCGGCGAGCAGCAGAGAGTGGCGATCGCGCGCGCGGTCGCACACCGGCCTCAGGTAATTTTTGCGGATGAGCCGACGGCGGAGCTCGACACGGCGACCTCGCTCACCGTGATCAAAATGTTCCGCGAGCTGGTGGAGCGGCAGGGGATCACGATCGTCATGACAACGCACGACATGGCGCTTATGGACGCAGGGGATAAGGTGTACACCCTGGAGGACGGCAGCATTGTATAAGGAGGCTGAAATGGCGGAGGAAAAAGCGAAAAAAGGCTCGCCGGAGGAGGCGGAGAACGGTGAAATGCCGATGATCCTGGCGGACAATCTTGTGAAGATCTACAAGACGTCCGAGCTTGAGGTGCTGGCGCTGCAGGGGCTGGATTTGACAGTGGAAAAGGGGGAGCTGCTGGCCGTTATCGGCAACAGCGGCAGCGGCAAATCCACCTTCCTGAACATGCTGGGCGGGCTGGATACGCCGAGCGCGGGCAGACTGTTCGTGGACGGGAAAAATCTGTTTACGCTGAACGAAAAGCAGCTTGTCGAATACAAGCGCGATACGGTCGGCTTTGTATGGCAGAATAACGCGCGCAATCTGCTTCCCTATCTGAGCGCGCTGGAAAATGTGATGACGCCGATGCAGTTTACCACCGAAAAAAAGAAGCGGGAGCGGGCGATGGAGCTGCTGGAGCTGGTCGGCATGTCGCATAAAAAGGCGAGCCGTCTGAATCAGCTTTCGGGCGGTGAGCAGCAGAGGATCGCGATCGCGATTGCAATCGCCAATTCGCCGAAGCTGCTGCTCGCGGATGAGCCGACCGGCTCGGTGGACCGTAAAACGGCGGACTACATTCTCGCCGTGTTCCGCGAGCTGAACCGCCAGGGGCAGACCATCGTGATCGTGACGCATGACGTAGCCCTGTCAAAGCAGGTGCAGCGCGTTGTGGCGATCCGCGACGGGAAATTCAGCAGCGAGCGGATTCTCAAAGAGCATTATTCGCTGAATCTCGCGGAGAGCACTGTGAACTGGCAGGAGGAGGAAACGCAGGAGGAATTCGCGATCATCGACCGTGCGGGCCGCGTCCAGATTCCGCGCCAGCTGCTCGAGGAGGCCGGCGTGGAGGGCAATAAGCTGCGCATGGAGGTGAAGGACGGGAAGATCGTGCTGGAGAAGGTGTGAGGGCATGATTCCTGCGGGGGATGCGCAGGGGTTGCTTCTTTAATTGCTATGGGATACCGGCAGCATAAGCCGCAGCTGAAAAATTCCGTTTTCCGCCTTAAAGCTGCAGAGGCCGCCATGCTGTTCGGCTATGGTCCGGATGCTGCGGCATCCGTAGCCGTGGCCTGCGCGGCCGGAAACGGGCACCCCTCTCTGTATGACAATTTCGCCGGCATAGGGGTTTCTGATTTCGATCAGAAGCTTGTTCAGCTGGATGGCGCAGTAAAGCTCGATATTTCTTTGTGATTCCTCCAATGCGGAAACGGCGTGTATTGCATTTTCAAGGCCGTTGGAAAGGACGGAACAAAGCTCCGTATCGGGGATGGGAAGCGTTTTCGGCAGCCTCGCATCCACTGACAGGCGGGCTCCGATATGCCCGGCCCTGTCCAGGAAGGCGGAGCACAGCAGGTTGACCAGCTCATTTTCACAGAATGGCCGGGGCGTGACGGATTCGATATCGGTCTGTACTTTTTTGATGTATTCCCTTGCCCGCTCGGGGTTTTCTGTGGACAGAAGGTGATCGATCATCGTGAGATGATGGCGCATATCATGCTGATAAATCGCAGATTGGGTTTTTGACTGATGCAGGGTGGAGAGCTCTGCATCCGCCTGTCTCAGCTGCGCGGCAAGCAGGGAGCTCTGCGTCTCGATCTGGGAGCGCTTTTGCAGCTGTACGCGGTAGGCAGTCAGAAACGCCACATAAAACAGGATGAGGAGGGTCGGCATAAACTCGTTCAACACCCTGTTCTGCGCATACCATATATTAGAATAGACGGTCGTCGCATAATTGAATATGTAATAGACCACCGGAAGGCTGCCGAACAGATACAAAGATTGGGGAGAATCCACCATCGCATTGTAGGCGGCGCGGACGAAATAGCGCCACAGCAAAAAAAATATCGGAACAATGAGAGCAGTGTAGGTAAGCTCGCCCCAGAACGCCTGCCCTGTGAGGGCGGTCACTGCGAGCTTTCCGCCGCGGGGAAGCTCGCAGCACAGATAGGCGGTACACACGCTTACAACAGCAATTCCCGCGGGGCGTTTAAAGGAAAAGATTAAAACCAGCACCAGAGGCAGATGGACAATCAGCGGATAAAGCCGTCTGGTGGTTTCGACATCCCAGAACGAAGTGCACAGAATCTGTATCGGGGTAAGAATAAGAGCAAGAAAAAGAATCTTCATTTTTCGCTGCTGGCGTTCATCCGTGCTCCCTTCTCCTTCCGCTTCTCCCACGGCAATTTCCGAGCTGAGAAACAGGCCGTAAAGCAATACCAATCCATAGTTCAATAGTTCGAGGATCTTCACGATGTTCATCTCTTTATTCCTTCTTTCTATCAAACAGCAATCCCATATATTCCTTCTGGAACTGGGAATATAAAAGGCGGGAAACCGGCAGGTTTTTCCCCGAAAAGGTGCGTATCCCGGCAGGCGACAGCTCTTCAATCTGCAGCATATTGACAATGTAGGAGCGGTGAATGCGTGTAAATTCCGTGCGGGAAAGTAAAAGCTCCTCATAGTCCTTCATGGAGCCCGTAACCTCCTTGACCTGTCCGTTCACCAGATTAAAGTAGAGGTGCTTCCGGTTGACTTCTACAAAGGAAAGCTGCGAGAACGGTATGCGGATCAGGGTAACGCCGGTTTTCAGAGTCAGTCCCTCCTGCGGCCTTTGCTCGCGCAGATAAAGGCGGTCGAGAAGCGGAAAAAGCAGATCGGCGGTTATTGGCTTTAACAGATATTCCAAAGCCCTGACTCCATAGCTTTCATAGGCGAAGCTGGGTGAGGAGGTCAGGAAAACGATGTCGGCAGCGGTATCGAAGGAACGGATTTCCCGCGCGGTTGCCATACCGTCGATGCCGGGCATAATCACATCTAACAGATACAGGCTGAAGCGCTCCTTTTCTGCCGAATCGAGCAGGTCAGCCGCGTTGTAAAAGGTCTTATAGTGAAAGAAGGCATGATGTTCTTCCTGCCATTTATGGAGCAGAGCCGTCAAACTGTTTATCTCTTCGATCTGGTCGTCACAGACTGCGATATACATTCCGATGTCCCCTTTCAAGCAATGCCAAAACGTAGAAAATAAATCGAGTAACATGCAACTCTATTATAGTATAATTCGGAATTTATTTTCAAGACTGTTGCCGCATTTCATGCCGTAAAATCATACATTTCACGCCATTGAAAGGGAAATTGCCGAAAGTTTGGTATAATTACATTAAAATCGCATGTATCTTACCCTGAGAAGAGCCATGGTTAAAGAGTTTCCTTAAAAGTAGTAAAAGTTATGGAGGAGAAGTGGATGAAAAAAATATGGAGTGTTCTTTTATGCATCTGCATGGCAACTGCCCTGTTTTCTTCCCCTGTGCGGGTATCGGCGGCGGGCGTTGTAAGCAAGGTCAATCTTACCATTGACGCTCCGGTGGAAGGGAAAAAGCCTTCCACGAATGCGAAGCTGCCGTCCGGTGTCAGCACAAAGGTCACGGATGTGACATGGGTAGGGAAGCTTTCCGCAGATGGGAAATTCCAGGCGGGGGAGGCTTACAAGGTCGAAATCGGCGTGGAAATCCGGGATGATGTGGACGAGATTTTCGCCGCCAAGGCTTCGGGCATCACGGCGACCATCAATAAGAAAACCGCCAGGGTCAAGAATGTGGATGAATTTCATATTATTGTCGGCTATACATTCCCTGTGTTGGGGGAGAAGGTAAGTGAGGTGGCACTTACCATGAAAGAACCGCGCGTGGGGGGAGAACCGCCGAAAGAAGTCAGCTTACCGGAAGGTTCCGGTTTTTATATCAAGGGTGTCACCTGGGAAGGGGAGCTTGATTCCGAGGGGCGGTTTCTCGCAAAGACAGCCTACAAGCTGAAAATTACCGTGGGTGTTAAGGAAGGAACCGGCCTTTCTTTTACAAAATATACAGCGGGGCGACTGAACGGCCATACCATAAGCACAACGTTCAAAAACGAGAAAGAGGTTATCTTTTCCCATAGATACAGCACACTCCCGTTCCCAAAGGATATATTGGACCCGGATTCCTTCTATACGGTGGAGCAGGCGGATGAGCTGTACTGGAAGCTGCACGAGGTCACAAAAATCGTGGACAAGGACACGGTTGCTTTTCTTGGGGCGATTGATGCCACCAGAATTTCCCGGAAATACCTTGGCGTGGATGCGTCCAAACTTGAGCAAAGCCGGATTACAAAAGTTGTTTACAATTACCCGAACACCGATGTCAAGTTTATGATAGAGCTTAACAATCTGCAGGAAGTCTGGCTGGGGCAGGAGGTGGACGCGAAGGAATTTCTTTTGCAATATTGCGATTTGCTTTACCGGACCGATATGGATAGCTTGGCGGGCAGCATGATGAGCTGGGAATGTGTTATATTTGTGCCAAAGGAGCAGTTCCCGGAAGGGGTGCTTTCCTGGGTGAAGAAAAATGAGCGGGGCCTTCGGGGCAGAAGATGCCGCATTATGACCTATTCGGGGGATGTGTACGCAGCCGCCGAAAAAGGGATTGCCGCGGCGAAAGACTGGTGTACCAAACATGAGTACACGGGCGAGATTAAGTCCGCTGACCGCAGGCTGCGGTTTATCAGCTGCCAGCAATCCCCTGCGTTTTATTATTCCTGCAAATATTGCGGGAAGTGCGAGTACAATGAGAAACATACGTTTTCAACGAACCTGAAGGACAAAGATAACAGCAAGATGCTGAATGGGCATGTATATGGAAACCATCTCTTAAAGGATGCGGCATATGTCGGCAGGAATAAGGCGGGGGAAAAGGTTTACACGGATGCATGCATATGGTGTGGAATCAGCCGGAAGGAGATTTATTTTAAGGATTATAGCAAGGATACCTTGGCGCAGGGGGAAAAGAACTGGGAGCAGAACCGGGCACCAAGTTTGCTCAAGGCGACTTCCGCCGTAAAAACAACAATGTCGTTTGCCGTATCGGACAGGGATGCGGTTGCGGCGAAAAGAAGCAAGGAAGCAGAGAACGATGTGAACTGGGCGAACGAATATGGTCTGTTGGACATAAAGCTTCTGGGCAAGGATTACGGCAAAAACATCACCCGCTTGCAGCTTGCCTCCCTTGCGGTCAAACTCGCGGAATACATGACGGAAAAAACGATTGAGCCGGCAGCGAAGGGTACATATAAAGACACGGACAATATCTACGCGAGGAAAGCGGCGGCAGCAGGCATTATGGAAGGCACGGGGACGGCTTTTGACCCGAACGGCAGCGTGGACCGCCAGAGGATGGCCGTCACCTTCTATCAGGCATTGCAGTATGTGAAAAAGAATTCCGCCACCCTTTACACCCCTTACGAATCCGGGCTTGACAAGTATTCGGACAATAAGAAGGTTGCGAAGTGGGCGAGGGAAGGGATGGCATTTATGGAGGCGCTCGGGCTCTTGGAGGGCATCGAAGGAGGCAAACTCTCCCCGACCGCAAAATGTACGATTGAGGAGGCAGTCCTTGTGGCAAAAAACAGCGTGGACGCGGATAAAATCGGGTGGTATCAGTGCCTTCCGGACAAGGACGGGGAAGGCCAGCGCGCCCCGATTGCGAGGGAGGAGAAGTATTACGGCGACTACCTGAGCTACGGCGCAACGGACCGTGTCTGGGTCACCGGGCCGATCTCCACTTCCGGGTGGGGGTATCCGGTAAAGGACCCTTATACCGGGGATACGTACTATGTGCGGGCGGCGCACTTTAAGCCGATTAAGGAGCAGTAGAAATTAATCAGTATGTGCCCGGAACAGCGCCGGAAGGTGATTTCTGGGAGCGGATTCGCGGACAGAAATTACCTTCCCCGGTCATTGGTGCTGTGAAGGGCACATACGGAACTTAAAATAGGAGGTATATAGATGAAGAAAGGAATTTTAGGCATTTTACTTTGCCTGTTCATGGTTGCCGCCATGCTGCCGGATGGCATATTTGCGGCGGGTACTGTAAACACGGTAAACCTTACGGTAAAAGAACCTGCCGCCGGGAAGAAACCTGCTGCCACGGCATCCATACCGGCCAGTGCGAGCACCGAAGCGCGCAAGGTGGAGTGGGAGGGCGATTTTGATGCGGACGGCTGTTTTGTGGCAGGCAAAATCTACACGGTTCATATCCATGTGTACATGAAAACAAATATGGATAAGGTTTTTGACAAAGCGGAAAACATCAATGCCAAGATTAATTCCGGGGAAAGAAAAGCATTCGTGGAGCGCGTGACGGACACTTACATCATTGTCAGCGGCACCTTTGCCGTAGGCGGGCGGGACGCGTTCCCGAAGGTTTCAAACGAGGAACTAAAACCCGGCGATTACGGCACGGCACTGGTCGGCGGCACGTTGATCCAGGCAAACAAGAAGATGGACAAAAACAATCCGGACTACATATTCGTCGCAAAGAAGGGGGCGATTGTGCAGCTTGAAGCCGCCTACATTCTCGGCGAGGGTGTCTGGCCAAACTGGCATAAGGTTTCCTACAATGGCAAGACGGGCTATTTGCTCGTCAATAACCCTGCCAAGGGCTTTACCTGCTCGCTGACGGAGTTTGTCGTCGAGGGGAACCATCCGGTTGAGGCACCGAAACCGGAAGTGAAAGTCAAGGAAACGGGGATTCCAAGTGTTTTCACCTTTGACGTGACGCCGGGGCAAATGCCGCATGTGGGCTTAGAGGGTTTCGGGGTGGGTTACACCATGAATGGATGCGTGGTGGAATCCATTACCTACAGCCCGAATGTGCCGTGTGAGCCTTACACGCGGGTTACGGCTACCGTGGTTTACAAGGCGAAGGATGGTTACGAATTTAAGAAAGACTGTCAGTCGGCGGGTCCTTTTACGAAAAGCACGGAACGCATCGATGAAAAAACGATAGAGGTTACTTATCTTACATACGTTGGTGCCAGCGACACGGAGAGGGTAACACGCGATATGTATGATTACGGCATGGCGCTAAAGAAGGCAGGCATGCTTGGGGAGTCCTTTCCAGTCTTGGCAACCGGTACGATATGTGCCACAGGCCTTTCCGAAACAGGGTTGGATTATGAGAATTACAATATCCTGCTATGGCCTACCATGAGCAAAAAACGCACGAACGGGAAGAGTGCCGTAGACAAGGGCAGAACCCTGACGAAAAAGATTGAGATTATTGACCTGCACGCCGAGCGGATGTTTTCCGGGGTGGTCGGCAATTGGTATCTGGTAAACTGCGCCAATGAAGTCGGCTTCATTCCGGCTGCCTATGTGGACAATGTGAAGCTTACCGGTTATTGGGACGGCGCGCCGGGCACAAATAAGGAAAGCACATACGTCTTTGCAGGGGGCTCCGGCACGCCGGAAGACCCGTACCTGATTGCTACGCCGGAACAGCTTGACGCGGTGCGCAGGGGGCTGACCAGAAGTTATAAACTGATTGCCGACATTGACCTTTCGGACTGGGGCAACTGGATTCCGATCGGTGGGACTCCGGCGTATGGCGGTTTTAATAATACGGAGTCGGATAAAGGGGGCGGGGTTTTTACCGGCACGTTTGACGGAAACGGGCATGTGATTTCCGGCATGACCATCATTGACCACCGCGATAATCTGTATATGGTATCCCCGGGGGTAAGGAGGTTCTACGGCCTTTTTTACAGAATTCACGATATGTCTGATACGGCGGATTTCGGAGGGCTAAAATACGGGGGGAAAGTGAAGGCGGAACCGGTGATAAAGAATCTGGGAATCGTCAACTACACCATCGACATTTCCTACAAGAATGTCACCGACACGGGGAATATCGGTGCCACGCTCTTTGTCGCCCCATTTTTTGGAATGGGTGTGGGTTCGCTTGAAAACTGTTACTCGGCGGGCGGGGACATTAAGGTTTCCTGCGGCGGAAGTGTCTCGGTCGAGGTCGGCGGGATTGGCGTGATCGGAGCAAACATGTATTTTAAGGATTGTTACAATACTTCCTCGATTACCGTGACCAATTTAGGGGAGGATTATATTGTAATAAGTGCTGCGGGGATTGCAACTCAAGTGGATTATACTTGGTTTGTCAATTGCTACAATACCGGGGACATTACGCTGTCGCCCGGGAGAAATTCACCTAGATCATGCGCTTCCGGAATCACCAGTGCTGTCTATGTGTCGGACAACCGGGGGATTATCGGTACGCTGCCGGAGTACTCTACTGTCATACGTAACTGCTATAATGCGGGCAATCTTACGGCGACCGGGGCTTATGGCATTGCGGGCAACAGCCCGGTGGAGTGCTATATTGAAAACTGTTACAATGTCGGGAAGCTTACGGGCGACCCGAACCCGAAACGGTGTGATACAGCGCAGTATATCTCTGGTTCCAGTGCGGTGTGGAACCATGGGACCACATACGTCCATGACAACGGTGTGAAGGTCGTTTCCGGGGATATGTGGAAGAACTCGAAGACGCTTGGGCGCAAGGTGCTCAAATCGAACCCGGAGGATGCCATCAAGCTTCCGGCGGCGAAAAAAGGGATTTTTATCTACAACTGCGAGGTATCGGACATCAAAAAGCAGACTTACACGGGGGAGGCGTTTACGCCTGCCGTGACGGTCACCTACAAAGGAAAGAAGTTGGTGGAAGGGAAGGACTATACGCTTGGCTACAGCAAGAATGTGGAGCCGGGCGATGCGGCAGTTACCGTGTCCGGTCTTGGGGCTTACAAGGGCGCCGTCGCGAAAACCTTCTACATCACCCCGGCGAAGATGAAAGGGGTGACGGGGACTTCTAACGGGGCAAAGACCGTGACCTTGAAATGGAAAAAGGATTCGAAAGGGAAAGGATATATTATCGAGTATTCCCTTGACAAGAAGTTTAAGGAGGGCGTAGAGAAAGTAACCATTACAAGCAAGAGCACGACAACGAAGAGGATTTCGGGGCTTACTTCCGGGAAGACCTATTATTTCCGTATCTGCGCCTATAAGACAGAAGGGGTGGGCGGACCTTACAGCGACGTGGTGGCAGTGAAAGTAAAGTAGGGTACTGGAAGGGACTTTACGAAACAAAAACAGCATGTCCCCGTATAGCGCCCCAGTGGAATTTTTTGGAGTGGAACGGAAAAAAATTTCACTGACAGAGAAAGGCGCAGGAAGGGGACATGCGGAACTCTTAAACAGCATGTCCCCGTATAGCGCCCCAGTGGAATTTTTTGGAGTGGAACGGAAA
>CAMWWR010000001.1 GCA_947178045.1 uncultured Clostridia bacterium | reverse complement strand
AAGGAAGCGCTGGTGACATCATCGCTTCCTTAGTGCCTTCGGCAGGATGCAAAGCCTGTTTACAGAGGCTTGTGGATTTGGCGGGACAGAAAACAGGAAAGCGGGGAAGCTATGGAAAAGGAAAACAGGAAAATCAATAAATGTATGATGCAGGGCTGGACGGTAATCTGCGCTGTACTTTTTGCGGCCTATGTGCTTGAAGTAGTAAAGGGGAATCGGACGGTTCCGTATTTTATTATATTTACGCTGATCAATCTCGGCCCGATGCTCTTTTCCTGGATGGTATACCGGCAAAAGCCGGAGAGTAGTAATATCAAGTATCTGTGCACAATTTTTTATGGGATTCTGTATGTGTTTGTGCTGCTGACCGGCGCGACGCCAATGGTCTTTTCCTATTTTCTGCCGATCATGTATCTGCTGATGATGTGCAACGATACAAAACTGCTCGGCTGGGCGGCGGCGGGCAATGTCGCGGCCAATATTGTCAGTGTTATCGTGCAGGCCACGGTGGACAAAAGGCCTGTGGAGCAGTATATGACGGAGTGGGAGATTCAGGTGGCGGCGGCTCTTCTGTGTTCGGTTTTCGCCTGCATGGCGACGAAGGTTTCCACTTATCTGCACAATGAAAAAATGCGCGAGGTTGCAGAGGGGGAAGAGCGGCTGAAGCGTGTTTTTGGAAAGGTGACCGAGGTGACCGGAGCAGTGGAGCAGGATACGGAGCAAATCCTCGGCAAGCTTGACGAGCTCGGCAAATCGTCCGAGCGGACCACCAGCGCGATGGAGGATATCGTGACCGGATCGCAGCAGTCCGCGGAGATGGTGGAGAGGCAGCTGCACAAAACGGCGGATATTCAGGATATTATCAGCCGTACCGACCAGGTGTCCGAGAGGATTGCCGGACGTGTGAAGGAAACCAGTGAGAAGGTGACTTCCGGTATTGAAAATATGAAGAAGCTGTCGCAGAGCGCTAGGGGCGTGGAGGAAAACAGTGCGCGCGTGATCGAGCACATGACGCTGCTCCGCGAGACGACAAACCAGGTTCAGGATATTATTTCGATTATCAGCGGGATTGCCGGGCAGACGAACCTGCTGGCTCTCAACGCCTCCATCGAGGCGGCCCGCGCGGGCGATGCGGGCCGCGGCTTTGCGGTGGTCGCAGGTGAGATCAACGGTTTGGCGAACCAGACCAAGGAGGCGACGCAGAACATCTCGCAGATGGTCGGCACGCTCCAGGAGAAGGCGCAGGAGGCTTCGGATGCCGTACAGCAGATGGGCGAACTGAACAGGCAGCAGAACGAGATCATCTATGAGACGGACACGGCCTTCGGAAAGATACGCGACGGCGTTGAGGAGGTTCGCAGGAACGTGGACGAGGAGAAGGCGCAGATGGAGCGGCTTATGTCCGCCAATGCAGAAATCGTCGAGAGCATTCACACGATTTCTGCGGTTACTCAGGAGGTTACGGCCAACACGAACCAGACGCAGGATATCACAACAGATAACAGCGAGATCGTAAATCAGGTGACGCTGATCGCGCAGGAGCTCAGCAGCAAGGTGACGGAGCTTGCGAGCTACATATAGAAAAATGCTGATGAAATTTGGAATTATAAAATCACAAAAAGCCGGGGCTGTCCCCGGCTTTTTGTGCGCCCGCACAAGAACCATAGCCGCCTGCAGCGGCATGCAGGCGGCTCGGGCAATCTCAGCGCGAAACAGACTTTTTTCTTTTCACGGTGCGCGCCTCTGCGGGCCGGCTGCCCGCCGGGCAGGTGGAGGCGCGCTCGATAAACTTCGCCCGCAGCAGCATTTTGCTGACGGTTACATTGTGCACCAGCCCGTCCAGCATCAGAAACGCGCTCTTTCCGAGGTCCGTACGGTCCTGGCGGACCGTCGTGAGCGGCGGAGTGAGCTGGGCGGCGAGAGGGAGATCGTCGAAGCCGACGACGCTGATATCTTCCGGAACACGCAGCCCGTGCCGGACAACCTCGGCGATCACGCCGGAGGCGATCAGGTCGCTGGCGCAGAGGATCGCGGTCGCGCCGTTTTCCAGAAAGGTGGGAACGTGATATTTTGCGCAGTCCGGCACATAGTAGCCGTACTCGATCAGCTTTTCGTCCGGTGTCAGCCCGTGATCGTTCATGCTCTGGATAAAGGCCTGGTAACGCTCGTCCGAAACCATGGAATTTTTGGAGCCGTTCAGAAAGGCAATTTTCCGGTGCCCCATGGAATACAGGTGATCCACGGCCAGCGCGATGCCCTCCATGGAGTCCGTGCCGACATAGCCCACATGAGGATTGACCGGGATATAATTGTCCAGCAGAACGGTCGGAACTGTTGTCTTATGAAGCTGTCGGACCCAGTCGTCATGCAGTGAGAAACCGAGCAGGAACGCTCCGCAGAAGCCGTTTTTCAGCATGTATGTGTCAAATTTTTCGGCGGTCTGCATATTCAGGTCGGAGGGAATAACACAGACCTCCCAATGTCTGCGTGCAGCCGAGAGCTTAAAGCCCATAATGATTTCATAACCGAATTGATCGATGTTCTCATAATCCATATTTTCAATCAGAATACAGACCTTCCGGGTGGACTTCGCGCGCAGCTTCTTGGATGCGTAGCCCATCTCGACCGCGGTGTCCAGCACAAGCTGGCGCATGTCGGAGCTAATGTCGCTCGCGCCGTTCAGACCCTTGGAGACCGTGCTGACTGCAATGCCAAGACGGTCAGCGATATCTTTGATCGTTGCCATTCTCTTCTCTTTCCGCCGCCTGCCGCGGCTCTTTTTTATGCGCACGCCCGCATGAGGAGGATAGTCGTTTGCAGCGACATGCGGGCGGCGTGGCGGGCAGGGAAGAAAGAACCTTCTCTGCTCGGTTCAAAATGTGAAAATAGTATTTGCAATATAAAGATAGTATAATGCGATTTGCGACAATTTTCAATGCATTTTCGAAAAAAAACGCAAAATGATGTTTTTCGTCAAATATTTTTGCCTTTTTGTACATTGAAAAAATCGGCGGCCAAAATTGGGAAATAAAATCACTGGAAATTCGTCTATAATGTAATAATAGACAAAAAAGCAAAGATAATAATCGTGAAATGAATAAAAAATCACCAAAGAATTTTGAAAACCATATTGACAAAATCATGAAATGGTGCTATTCTTTAGAAAACGTTTCGAAACTTATCGAAAATTAAGGGGCCGAGGAAGAGCAGATGCTCCGGCACGGCAGCTTAAATCATTACCCGGCGCAGCGCCGGAGAGGACGGGGGGATTCTGTATGGGTACAACACAAGGCAGTTTGGAACGCGGCGCAGGAATCCTGATGCCGGTCAGCGCCCTTCCGGGGCCGTACGGAATCGGGACACTTGGAAAGAGTGCTTATGAATTTGCGGATTTTGCGGCCAGGAGCGGCTATCGCTATTGGCAGGTGCTGCCGGTGGGCCCGACAAGTTTCGGAGACAGCCCGTATCAGTCGTTTTCGGCGTTTGCCGGAAATCCTTACTTCATCGATCTGGAATATCTGATGGAGGAGGGACTTCTGAAAAGGGAGGAGGTCAGCGACGAGGATTTCGGCAGCAGCGAGGACGATATCGATTACGCCGCGGTTTTCCGACACAGATTTCAGGTGCTGAGACTGGCCTTTTCAAGGAGCAGCCATCGCACGTCGGGAAAGTATGAGGCGTTTCTTAAGAATAACAGCTACTGGATTGATGATTACAGTTTTTATATGGCGGTGAAATTTTATTTTGACAATCGCTCCTGGCAGGAATGGGACGAGGACATCCGCCTGCGCAGGCCGGAGGCGGTTGAAAAGTACCGGCAGCTTCTGGCGGAGGACATCGACTTCTGGCGTTTCTGCCAGTTCAAATTCCGCGAGCAGTGGAACCGCCTGAAGGCTTATGTGAATGGGCTCGGCCTGAAGTTCATCGGAGATATCCCGCTCTATGTGGCGATGGACAGCTCGGATGTATGGGTGCACAGGGATCTGTTTGAACTGGATGAGGACTGCGAGCCGATCCACATTGCGGGTGTTCCGCCGGATGCGTTCTCGGATGACGGGCAGCGCTGGGGAAATCCGCTCTACCGCTGGGATGTCATGGAGAAACATAATTTTAACTGGTGGCGGGAGAGAATGAAGGCAAACGCCTCCCTGTACGATGTGATCCGTATCGATCACTTTATCGGCATTGTAAATTACTGGTCGATCGCAGCGGACTGTCCGACGGCCATCGACGGCGAGTGGAAAAAAGGGCCGGGCGCGGAGCTGATGAAGGCGGTCGCCGAATCCATCGGGGACGCAGGCATTATCGCGGAGGATCTCGGGGTGCTCACAAAGCCGGTGAAGGATCTGATCAAGACACTCGGGTATCCGGGCATGAAGATCATAGAATTCGGCCTTGACTGCGACCCGGAAAATGACTATCTGCCGCACAATTACGCGAGCAGTAATATTGTGGCCTATATCGGTACGCATGATAATGAGACGCTGGCGGGCTACCTGCAGAACTGCAGCGGAGTGCAGCTGGAAAAAATTATGAACTATTTTGGAACCGATCGTCCGAAGGAGCTTCAGGAAAAGATCATCCGCAGCCTGTTTGCCTGCACGGCGGACGTGGCCATTGTGCAGACACAGGATCTGCTCGGACTGGACAACAGCGCGCGCACGAATCTGCCGTCGACGGTCGGACAGAACTGGAGATGGAGAGTGACGAGAGAGCAGCTGGAAAGCATTGACACGGCATATTACAGAGAGCTCTGCCGGATGTACAATCGTCTTGCTTATTGATGATTGTGAATAAGGAAGGAAACAGGTGAATATATGACAAATGGTTTTAAGCAGAATGTGGAGGAGGCGTTGAAGCTCGATTACGGGAAGACCGTAAAGACGGCAACGACGATCGAGCTCTACAATGCGGTCTCCAAGGCGGCCATGTCGGCGGTCGGAAGGGACTTTGACGAAAGGGCAAAGAAAGCGGAGGGGAAGAAGGCATGCTATCTGTCCGCGGAATTCCTGATCGGACGCATGGTATATAACAACCTGCTGAATCTCGGCCTGTTCAATCAGTTTACCGAGCTGATGACGGCGAACGGTATTGATATCCGCGTGTTCGAGGAGATCGAGGACGCGGCGCTCGGAAACGGCGGGCTCGGACGTCTGGCCGCGTGCTTCCTGGATTCCGGCGCGACGAACGGCATCACGTTGAACGGCTACGGCATCCGCTATAAATACGGTCTGTTCAAGCAGTATTTTGAGGACGGTTTCCAGAGGGAAACGGCGGACGACTGGACCAGGATGGGCGATCCGTGGTCGGAGCGTCACGAGGCGGACGCGGTTGTCGTGGATTTCAAGGGACAGTCAGTGAGGGCGATCCCTTATGATTCCCCGGTGATCGGCTACGGCGGCAAGAAGGTCAATATGCTGAGACTCTGGCAGGCGGAGCCGATGGAGAATTTCCAGTTTGACCTCTTCAATGATCAGAAATACGACAAGGCGGCGAAAAGCCGCGTCGAGGCGGACGCGATCTGTGCGGTGCTTTATCCGAACGATACGACGGACGCCGGAAAGAGGCTTCGTCTGAAGCAGCAGTATTTCTTTTCCAGCGCAACTCTGCAGGATGTGATTCGCACCTATAAGGAGAAATACGGCAACGATTTCAGCCGTTTTTCGGCCGAGTATGCGATTCAGCTCAACGATACGCATCCGACGGTGGCGATTCCGGAATTTCTGCGGCTCATGATGGAGAAGGAAAAGCTGACCTTTGCCAGAGCGCTGAAGCTCGCGAAGGAGACCTTTGCCTACACCAACCACACGATCATGGCGGAAGCGCTCGAAAAATGGAGCGTGGCGCTGTTCAAGGCGGTAATTCCGAATGTTTATAAATATGTTGTCATGCTTCAGAAGGCTCTGGTGAAGGAGCTTACGGCGCTTAAGGTTGCCGAAAAGGAGCAGAAGCAATACTTTATTATCGACAACAATCTGATCTACATGGCAAGAATGGCGATCTTCGCGAGCCACTCGACGAACGGCGTCGCTCAGATCCATACCGAGATTCTCAAGAACGACGCGCTGAAGGAATGGTACGCACTGTATCCGGAGCGCTTCAACAACAAGACGAACGGCATCACGCAGAGAAGATGGCTTGCCCTTGCAAATATGGAGCTCTCGGGCTTTATCACCGACAAGATCGGCAACGCGTGGATCACGGACCTTGACAATCTGAAAAAGCTGGAAAAATTCAAGGACGACAAAGCGGTGATCAAGCAGTTCGGAGATATCAAGAAAATCAAGAAGCGCCAGCTGGCAGATTATATACAGGAGCGCGAGGGGGTCAGCATCAACCCGGACTTTATATTCGACATTCAGGTAAAGCGCCTGCACGAATATAAGCGTCAGCTCTTAAATGCGTTTTCAATTCTGGATATATATTTCGGTCTGAAGGATGGCAGAATCAGGGAGTTCAACCCGACGGTGTTCATTTTCGGCGCCAAGGCGGCTCCCGGCTACCTCAGGGCGAAGGGTATCATCAAGTACATCAATGAGATATCGAAGATGATTGATGCCGACCCGACGATAAACGACAAGCTCAAGGTCGTATTCGTTCAAAACTACAATGTTTCCTACGCGGAAAAGCTTGTTCCGGCGGCGGATGTCTCCGAGCAGATTTCGACGGCGGGCACGGAGGCGAGCGGCACCGGCAACATGAAATTTATGCTGAACGGCGCAGTGACGCTTGGAACCTACGACGGCGCGAACGTGGAGATTGTGGCGGAGGCCGGGGAGGAGAACAATTACATCTTCGGGGCCAGAGTTGAAGACATTGAAAGGATTGGTAAGACATATAATCCGAAGAAGCTGTACAAGGGAAATCCACGCATCAAAAAAGTGGTGGACACCCTGGTGGACGGAACCTTCGACGACGGAGGAACCGGCATGTTCCGGGAGCTTTACGACTCGCTGCTCGAGGGAGCGACCTGGCACAAGCCGGACCACTATTATCTGCTGGAGGATCTCATCCCTTATGTGGAGGCAAAGCTCGCAGTCAATGCGGACTATTCCGATACCTTCGGCTTCCGGAGAAAATGTTTTATTAATACGGCGAACGCCGGGAAATTCTCAAGCGACAGGACGATCAGGGACTACGCAGAGGAGGTATGGCATATTTGAGAATATGCCACAGCGAAGCGCGCCGGACGGAGGAGTACGGCGCAGGGGGAAATTGATTGCCGCGCACAGCGCGGCGGAATGGAGGAAACGATGAAAAAGAGTAAGAAAGCATTGGCGCTGCTTATGGCGACAGCAATGACGGCGAGTCTCGCTGCCTGCGGCAGCAAGGAGAACGACAATAACGGTGCGAGCGCGACGCCGGCACCGGGCAGCGACGGCAATCGGGAGAAGGTCAGCCTGAGAGTATGGGCGCCGGAAAATCAGATCCAGACGGGCACCGTGGACGCAATGTTCAAATCCTTTGAGGCCCTTCACCCGGAGTGGGAGATCGAATTTAAGGTGGAGGCGCAGGGCGAGGACAACTGCAAGGATGCTGTGCTCAAGGATGTAGGCGCTGCGGGCGATGTATATTTCTTCGCGAGCGACCAGCTGCAGGAGCTTGTAAACGCAGGTGCGATCGCACGTCTCGGCGGCAGCGCGGAGAAGCTCGTCAAGGAGACGATCGCGGAGTCCGTACAGGCTACGGTGACCGCGGAGGACGGAAATATCTATGCGATTCCGTTCACCCACAACACGTTCTTTATGTATTATGACAAGACCCTCCTGAGCGACGATGATATCACGTCCATGGAGAAGATTATGGCGAAGCAGACCGCGGACAATGTATACAATTTCTACTTTGAGTCCGCAGGCGGCTGGAAGCTCGGCTGCTGGTACTATGGCGCAGGCCTTACCATCTACGGCGAGAGCCAGAATGACTACAGTGCAGGCGTAAACTGGAACAACGACACCGGCGTGGCGGTTACCAATTACCTGATCGATCTGATCGGCAACCCGAAATGTGCTTTTGACGGCGACATCACCGTATCCGAGCTTGCTGCTGACCACAGAATCGGCGCATGGTTCGACGGCGCGTGGAATTATAATATGTACAAGGATGCGCTCGGCGACAACCTCGGTATGGCGAAGATTCCTACCTTCAATCCGGACGGAAAAGACTATCAGCTGAAGGGCTTCTACAGCTCCAAGGCAGTCGGCGTAAATCCGCAGGCAAAATCGCCGAAGGTAGCGGTAGCATTTGCCGAGTTTATCTGCAACCAGGAGAATCAGGTAAAGCGCTACAAGGAGACCGCTCAGATTCCGACCAATATCACGGCGGGCAATTCCGCGGAAGTACAGGCAGATCCGCTTGCAAAGGTTATCGTTGACGAGTCGAACAACGCTTCCGTAATGCAGCCGACCAACGCGAACTTCAGTGCGAAGTACTGGACCAACGCCGGCGCGATCGCAACCGAGATCCGCAGCGGCGCTCTGAACAAGAACAATGTGAAGGAGAAGCTGAATGCTTTCTGCGATTCGATGAAGGTCGAGTAATTTCCTGAGTCACAGGGCGGGAGAGCTGACCGGCTGAGCCGTCAGCTCTCTTTTGTATCACAGGAAAGTCCGCGGACTTTCCTGTGATACAAAAGAGCTCCTCCGCAGGATGTGCGCGCAGATGCACTGCGCGCAGAGGATATTCCATAAATACTATTGCTGAATCAACGAGGAGGCGACATGATGTTTGGGAAAGGAAAAAAGAAATCAAAGGGGCATTCCGAGAGTGCAAACACCGTAGTTGCATTCAGGAAGGGGAATACCCTGACAAGGCTGTCGGCCGCCGTATGGGGGCTTGGCAACCTGGTAAACGGCCAGATCATTAAGGGCCTGATTATGCTCGGGCTTGAGGTGGGCTTTATTGCCTATATGGTGGGCTTCGGCTTCGGCGCGCTCGGCGATATGATCACGCTCGGTACCGTAAAGCAGGAGGAATACTGGGACGAGGTCGACATGATCTATAAATACCGGACAGGGGATGATTCCATGCTCTGCCTGCTGTACGGTGTTATCACACTCTTTGTCATTCTGGCGGCGGTCGTTATGCTCACCACGGCTCTGCGCAGCGCTTATGCCGTACAGCAGAAGAAGGAGCAGGGGAAGCCGATGCCGACCTTCCTCGAGGATCTGAGGACGCTGAAGCACGAGAAGCTCCACGATCTTCTGCTTTTTCCGCCGATTGCGGGAATTATCTGCTTCACGGTCATTCCGCTTGTGTTCATGATCCTGATCGCGTTTACCAACTACGATCATGAGCATCAGACGCCGGGCAACCTGTTCGACTGGGTCGGCCTTGCCAATTTCAAGGAAATTTTCAGCACGAGCGGCAAGCTGTCGAGCGCCTTCTGGCCGGTTTTCCGCTGGACGCTGATCTGGGCCGTTCTGGCGACGATTACGACCTACATTCTCGGCATGATCCTGGCGATCGTCATCAACCGGAAGGATACGAAATTCAAGGCTTTCTGGCGGTTTACCTTTGTGCTTTCGATCGCGGTGCCGCAGTTCGTCTCCCTTCTGGTAATGCGCACGATCTTCAACACGAACGGGGCGGCCAACATTCTGCTGCGTGAGCTCGGGATCATCGGCTCGCAGGACGCGATACCGTTCTTTACGGACGGAGGAATTGCGAAGGTTATGATTATCCTGATCAATATCTGGATCGGTGTGCCTTACTCCCTCCTGACGATGACCGGTATTCTCCAGAACATTCCGGAGGATCTGTATGAGGCAGCCAGAGTGGACGGCGCGAATTCCTTTGTCATGTTCTTTAAGATCACGCTGCCGTACATGCTGTTCGTGACAACGCCGAACCTCATTACGCAGTTTACCGGAAATATCAATAACTTCAACGTAATCTACCTGCTCACGGGCGGCGGACCGGACAAAATCAACAACCAGTTCGCGGGTGATACGGACCTTCTTGTAACCTGGCTGTATAAGCTGACAATCACAAATAAGGATTACAACCTTGGCGCGGTTATCGGTATTATCGTTTTCGTGATTCTGGCGACGCTGTCGCTGCTGACTTACCGGCATACCGGATCCTACAAGAATGAGGAGGCGTTCCAGTGATGAAGAAACAAGGCTCAATGAAAACGAGAAAGCTCATCAACAATGTGGTGGTTCATCTTATCCTTGCGGTTCTCGCGGTGATATGGGTGCTGCCGATCTTCTTCGCGATCCTGACCTCCCTGCGCAAGGAGGGCGGCCGGGAGAAGAGTTATATCTGGCCGAAGGGCTTTACCCTCGACAATTATAAGAACGTACTGTTTCAGGAGGGGAGTCTGAATTTCCCTCGCTGGTTCCTGAACACGCTGATCGTGGCGATCTTCAGCTGTCTGCTGGCGGCCTTCTTCGTGCTCTGCGTATCTTATGTTATGTCGAGGCTGCGCTTCAAGATGCGGAAAAAATATATGAATATCGCACTGATCCTCGGAATGTTCCCGGGCTTCATGTCGATGATCGCGGTATATTATATTATCAAGGGACTCGGCCTTCTGGAGAGCGGCCCGATGAAGCTGCTGTCGCTTGTCATCGTGTATGCGGGAGGCGCCGGGCTTGGCTTCTATATCGCAAAGGGCTTTTTTGACACAATCCCGAAGACGATCGACGAGGCGGCCTATATCGACGGCGCGACAAAATGGGATGTATTCCGCCGCATCACGATACCGCTTTCCAAGCCGATCATCGTGTACACGCTGCTGACCTCGTTCATGGGGCCGTGGGTGGATTACATTTTCGCGAGGGTTATCCTCGGAAATGACCGGGATTATTACACCGTGGCGATCGGCCTCTGGACGATGCTGGAGAAGGAGTTTATCGAGTATTATTACACCCAGTTCTTCGCGGGCTGTATTATTATCTCGATACCGATCGCGGCTCTGTTCCTGTTCACGCAGAAATTCTATGTAGAGAGCGTGGCAGGAGCGGTGAAGGGCTAAAGCGTGAAAGGGGGCAGGGTTCTGCAGAGAGTTTCAGAGAGTGCCCCTTTCACGCAGGAGAACGAGAAGGGACCCGTGCTAGGGTTCCTTCTCGTTCTCCCGGGCGGATGCAATGGCTGCTCCGCGCAGGGCTTTGTCAGACGATAAGGTTCGGTTTGCAGGAGCCGGCCATTGCCCGGTTTCCGGTCTCAGAAAGGAAGATGAAATGAGAGAGAGGAAAAAACACGGCGCCGCGCGCGGACTGCGTTTTCTGGCGCTGCTGCTCGTATGCTCGCTGGCGGCGGGAGGATTTTCAGGCTGCGGGAAAAAGACCGCAGACTGGCGTACCCGCGAGGTTCAGAGCATTGATGATAATTACCGTACCTGGTATGAGATTTTTGTGTACTCGTTCTGTGACAGCAACGGCGACGGCGTGGGCGATCTGCAGGGCGTCATCTCGAAGCTCGACTACATACAGGAGTTGGGCTTTAACGGGATATGGCTGATGCCGGTTATGCCGTCGACGACGTATCACAAGTACGACGTGAAGGATTATATGGAAATTGATCCGGAGTACGGGACGATGGAGGATTTTGACGCGCTCATGGCAGAATGCCAGAAGCGAGGAATCAAGGTGATTCTGGATCTTGTGCTCAATCATACCTCCTCGAAGCATCCGTGGTTCACGCAGGCGAAGGAATATCTGGAGTCGCTTGGCGAGGGTCAGGAGCCGTCCGCCGCGGACTGCCCGTATTACGGGTATTACAATTTCGTGAAGGGGAATCCGTCCTCCGACACCTGGTACCGGGTGGGCACAAGCGATTACTATTATGAGGGCGGCTTCTGGAGCGAGATGCCGGACGTGAATTTCGGCAGCGAGGCGCTGCGCCGGGAATTCGAGGCGGTCATTGATTTCTGGATGGCAAAGGGCGTCGGCGGTTTCCGTCTCGACGCGGTGAAGGAATTTTACAGCGGCGACCCGACAAGAAACATCGAGGTGCTGCGCTGGGTAAACGATTATGTGAAGGCGGTGAATCCGAACGCCTATATGGTCGGCGAGGCCTGGGAGGGTCTGAGTGTCTATGCGCAGTATTATGAGAGCGGGATCGACAGCTTTTTCAATTTTGAGTTCGGCGATTCCAGCGGACGCATTGTGAAAACGCTCGTTTTTACCGGCGATGTGAACAACGCGCAGGCATACGCGAAGGAGCTTGTAAGGGTACAGAATACGATCCGGAAATACCGCGCGGACGCCATTGACGCTCCGTTTTTCATCAATCATGACATGGGGCGGGCGGCGGGCTGCCTGCGCTATGACGAGAGAAAGATCAAGATGTCGGCGACGCTGAACGTGCTGATGAGCGGGAGCGCCTTTGTCTACTACGGCGAGGAGATCGGCATGACGGGCAGCGGGAAGGACGAGAACAAGCGAGCGCCGATGTTCTGGACGACGGACAGCCGGATTCCCGGCATGACGAACGGGCCGCGTGATATGGAGCCGCAGGAGCACAGGTTTGCGGGAGCGCTCGATCAGATGAAGGATCCGAATTCGATCTACAGCTTTTACAAGGACACGATCCTGCTGCGCAATCAGAATCCGGAGATTGCCAGAGGAACCGTAGAGCGCCTTGAGGAGATCACGGACGGGGATATCGCCGCCATTTCGAAGGAATACAACGGGACGAAGATCTACCTGCTTTACAATCTTTCCGACACGGAGAGCAAGCAGGTGAAGCTGTCGAAATCGCAGTACGGCTACAGTGAAATTGCAGGCTGGCTTTCCGTTGACGGCGATGAGGTAAAGCTTTCCGGTGATACGGTCACACTGCCGTCCTACAGTGTTGTTGTACTCAGATAAATTTTACAGCTCAGGGCTGCCGCAGAGAAACAGCGGCAGCCCTGCTGTTTATGGCGGGCTTTGCCCGTGATTTCAATGATTTAATATCTCTTCAAAAATCCTTGACTCTCCCCCTGACTGTAATGATACTATTGCAATGCAAACAAAAAAGCACCGTGAAGTGGTACTGGAAGAATACTTGCAAAATTTAAAGAAGGAGGACATTATGTATAAAATCGGCGAACTTTCAAAGCTGAGCAAAATTCCTGTAAAGACGCTGCGGTATTACGACAGTGAGGGGATTTTACAGCCGGATTCCATCGACCCATCAACTGGCTACCGTTACTACAACGCAGCAAAACTGCTGGATTGTTACCGCATTGTAGCGCTCAAAGAGCTTGGTTTTCGCCTGGACGAAATCAAAGAAATTTTTTCCCTGCCCAAGGAGAAATTCGCGGAGTTGATTAAGGTAAAGCAGCAGGAGCTTTGCGAACTCAGGAAACAGACGGAATACCGCCTGAGCATTCTTTCCAATTTAATTTCCACTTTGAAGGAGGACGAATCAATGTTTGACATTGTGATAAGAAAGAGTGATGAAATAAGTTTGGCGTATGAACGTCGGATTATCGCGGAAAAATCCGAATGCGAGAGTTTGTTAAAGGAACTTTACGACAAAATACCAAAAGAAATCCTCGGCAGCAGAGCGGTGATCATCGACTATGAAAC
Organism: uncultured Clostridia bacterium; assembly: GCA_947178045.1. Lineage (GTDB taxonomy): Bacteria > Bacillota > Clostridia > Lachnospirales > Lachnospiraceae > RGIG4057. The sequence continues at coordinate 6,629 of CAMWWR010000001.1, read as the reverse complement.
CGAGTTTATAAGCGAGAATTTCGACACCGGCATCGGGGTGGAAATCACGGGAGGCCTCCCGAAAACCTGCGGACTTTCGGAAAAGACCATTTCATTTCCGTGCGACACGGCAAACCTTGTGTGCACCGGGGAAGAGTACGAGGATGCCGTGCGGGCGCTGGGAAAATATGTTTTGGATAACGAATATCAGATTGTTGGACCGACTTACAAAATCATGTATCAGGACGGCACGGTGGAGGTGAAACTGCCTGTTGTGAAGCTGGGCGATTTTGAACTCAAATACAATGAGGATATCAACGTGCCTTTCGTAAATGACGAGGAAGCCATCGGGCATTGGGAAATGGTTGACAATTTGCCGTGCAGGGAGATGTTCCACCCAAAGAAACAAAAATCGGCGCTGAGGAAGGGCTTTGTCAAAGAACTGTATTTCCTGCCGGGCGGTGAGCGGTACTGGTGTTTTGCCTGGACGAAGGGGCTGTTATTGTCTGTTTGCGGCTATCCGCACAGAGAAAATAGAAATCGTTATACGATTGAAAAGATCGGAAATGATACTTATATGTTTGTCGAGTTTAAAGACAATAATTATTTCCGTGGGGGGAATCCGGAAATATGGGTTTTCCGGAAAACGGATGCGAAAGCATACAGCAAACAGGATATCCGGATTGTGGATGAGATTCCGAACCTTCCTGCCGAAGACCTTTTAGTGCTTGGGAAATGGGATGTGTGCGATTTCGTAAGGACAGTGGATACCTTTGATCCGCAGAAGACCTGTGCATTGCTCCCTTACGAGGGACTCTATTGGAGAAGTGCGGAGTTTGCGGAGGGCGGTGCTATGATAAATGGCTTCCTGAATACAAGAGATGGGAGCATATGTGCGGATTCAGCGGACGTTTGGCGTTGGGTGAGGGGATATGTCATCTGTAATCCAAGGTCAACCGCAAACCAGTATGTGATCCGAAAATACGGGGATACGGAATATCTTTTTATCCAATGGAAAAGCGGGGATTATACGTTTGCGGGCAGAGAACCGGATTGGTATGTTTTTAGAAGGGCAGAGAGGCAGCCTTCGACTTGATGGTTCGGCAGACCGCGGTGTGTCTGAAAACTGTTTTCTGCGGGATGCGTGGAACACAGGAATAAGTTTACAGACACGCCGCGGTCCGTTTTTTGGATCGGGCCTGTTTTTGTATTTGATCTGTTTATGCGCATCCGGCTTATTTTGTGAGCACGGCAGGGGTCTCGTCCATTTTCAGCTGCCTGAGCAGATACCGGTAGCGCTGCTGAATTGCATTGACCTCGTAGATGCAGGAGTCGATCAGATCGGGATCGACAACGTTTTCAAAATTGGAATAGGCGGTATCGAGAGCGAGCTTTGTCCGGGCGAGCTCAGCCATGAGCGCACTGTTGTCTTCGTCTGTCTTTTTGGAATGAAAGAAAAGCATGAGCAAGGCCTCCTTTATTTTCTTATTCTATAATTATTCAGAGTATGGCAAAAAATTCCGCGGTTATTCAGAGACAGGCTGCTCCGCGTAAAATTTCGGGACAGCTTTTTGTGAAAAGTGTCGAGTGAAATTCGGGCGGCTTGTACGGACAGGTAAGGAAATAATCAATAAAACCGGGGCGGAAATACGGACACTCTGACGAATTTTGCCGGGATGGCGGGAATCGACTTGACAGAGCCGGATTTTTCGAATATGATGGCGCTACCGTACCGAACAGAAGGAGGTGGTGCAATGGAACAGATACTGGCCGTTCTCGACAGGGAGGAGGCCTATATAACACGGCTGCTCGGCTATTTCCACCAGCAGGAGGCTTTTGCCGGGATAACGGCGGCCGCTTTCACGAGGGAGGAAAGCTTTCAGCGCTATGCCGAGACGCATACGATCGGGCTGCTGCTCTGCGAGGCAGAGCTGTATTATGCGCTGGAAAGAAAACCGGACTGCAGAACAGTGCTGCTCGCGGGACAGGGCTGTGTGCGGGAGGACGGGCCGCCGGTCATTTTCCGGTTCCAGTCCGCTCAGGAGATACTGGACGAGCTCATGGCCTATTACCAGGAGCTGCAGCCCGAAAGGCGGGGAAGAGCCTCACCGGGAACCAGAATCTGGACAGTCTGCGGAATCGGCTGCGGAGGAGATACCACGCTGGCTTATGCTCTCGCCAAAAAGAAGAGCAGGGACAAAAAAATATTCTATCTGTCACTTGATCCATTTTATATGCCTGCCGCATCGGGAGCGCGGAGCAGCGCGCTGACGGAGGCAATCTATTTTATCAAACAGAATTCCAACGAGATCAAAGAACATATTGCAAAGCTGATACGAAAATGCGAGCGCGTGGACTGCCTGTACGGCGTGTCTCACTGGGCGGATATTTCGGAGTGCACCTCGGCGGAGCTTGCGGCGCTGCTGGAGGCGGTTGCCGGACTCGAGAAGTACGACTGCGTGATTGTCGATGCAGGGGGCTTTACTGACGCATCTGCAGGGGCGATGGAGCAGTCGGAGTACATTGTCCTGATTGGCCGGGGGGACCGGCGGACGGCGGAGCGGGAGCAGGAGCTTGTGCGGCAGGCGGAAGCGAGGGAACCGGATTTTTCCGAGAGGCTTGTAAGGCTCCGGCTTGCCGACGAAGCTTCGATGCTGGCCGAGCTGAGCGAACGGCTGCCGTAGAAAGAGCGCCTTGCGCAGAGCCGAAAGGCTGTGATACAGGCCGGCCGACGGGCAAGCGGTATACGGCGGGCGAACCGCTGCGAAACAGAGAGGAGGAAGCATTGCGGGAAAACAGAGGAGGGGCATTGCAGGAGGACGAGCACCTGCGGGATATGCCGGAGAAAATCCGCGCCGCGCGTGAAAGGGACGGTGGAGCGGAGGTGGAGTCACAGAAGCTGCGGGCCGGGCGGAAGCAGGAGCTTTTGGACTATGTTATGAAAACGGTCGATCTGTCGCGGGATATGTCGGATGAGGAATTGAAGCAGCTGATTGATGCCGGGATCTGTGAGAGACTGCAGGGCGGCTACATCAGTATACGGGAAAAGCTGCGGCTGCGGACGGAGATTTTTAATTCGATCCGCAGGCTGGATGTTCTTCAGGAGCTTGTCGAGGATTCCAGCATATCGGAGATCATGGTGAACGGTGAAAAGCAGATTTTTATAGAGCAAAACGGAAAAATCCGAAAGTGGGACCGGTGCTTCGATTCCCGGCAGAAGCTGGAGGAGGTAGTACAGCAGATTGTTGCGGGGGCAAACCGTATCATTAACGAGGCTTCACCGATTGTGGACGCGAGGCTGCCGGACGGTTCCAGAGTAAACATCGTGCTTCCGCCGGTCGCGCTGGAGGGGCCGGTCGTCACGATTCGAAAGTTTCCGGAGGAGGCGCTGGACATGCCGCGCCTGGTAGAGATGGGAGCGCTGACAAGGGCTGCGGCAGATTTTCTGGAAACACTGGTGGCCGCAGGATACAACATCTTTATTTCCGGCGGAACCGGCTCGGGTAAGACGACATTCTTAAATGCGCTGTCCAATGCGATTCCGAAGGATGAGCGGGTGATCACTATTGAGGATTCGGCGGAGCTGCAGCTGCGCGGCATCCCAAATCTGGTGAGACTGGAGGTGCGGAATGCAAATGTTGAAGGGAAAAACGAGGTTTCCATCCGTGACCTGATCCGCTCGTCGCTTCGGATGAGACCGGATCGGATTATCGTCGGCGAGGTGCGCGATGCCGCTGCGATCGATATGCTGCAGGCGCTGAATACGGGGCATAACGGGATGAGCACCGGACATTCGAATTCTCCGCGCGATATGCTGCTGAGACTGGAAACAATGGTGCTGCTCGGAACGGATATTCCGCTGCTCGCAGTGAGAAAGCAGATTGCGTCAGCCATAGATATTATTGTTCATCTCGGGCGGCTGCGCGATAAGTCGCGCCGTGTACTTGAGATTGCCGAGGTGCTGGACTGTGTGGACGGAGAGATCGAGCTGAACTGCCTGTATGAATTCGAAGAGACGGGGGAGAGCGGAAGCGGTTCGGTTGCAGGTGAGTTGAAAAGCAGGGGAACCGGGCTGCTGAAACGCCAGAAGCTGAAGCGCGCGGGAGCCGAGATATAAGCTGGCAGCACAGGCCAGACTGCAGCATACAGGGAGGTACGGCGATGAAAAAGAAAGGAAGAGAAGGGACTGCGGTGAGTCCGGGAACGTTTCTTGTGCTGGCGGCAAAGTATATTTTGTTGTGTCTTGCCGCCGGAATGCTGCTCTATGACAGCTGGCGTCTGGGGCTGCTTTTTCTGCCGGGCTTTGCGGTATATTATTTTCGTTTCCACCGAAAGGCGGAGCAGGAGGAAGGGCTTCGGAGAATGGCCGAGTTCCGCGACGCCCTGACAAGCATGGGAGCCTGCCTGGAGGCAGGCTATGCAATGGAGAATGCAGTGGCTGCTGCAGAAAAGGATCTGGCGTGCCTGTACGCTGAAAATTCATGGATACGGCGGGAACTGAGCGGAGTGTGCAGAGCCATGGAGAATTCGGTTCCTGCGGAGGAGGCATTTCGCAATTTTGCAGGGCGGAGCGGGCTGGAGGAAGCGCAGAGCTTTGCGGAGCTGTACGCAACGGCGAAGCGGAGCGGCGGAGATTTGCTGCAGATCATACGCTCGGCAGCGGCGGTCGTGTCCGACAAGACGGAGGTGAAGCGGGAGATCCACACGATTCTGACGGCAAAGCAGCTGGAGTGCAGGGTGATGCGGCTGATACCGCCGGGGATCCTCGCGTATTTCCGCCTGTGCTCCCCGGGGTTTCTTGACCTGCTGTACGAGGGTGTTTTCGGCAGGGTGTTGATGACAGTGATGCTGCTTGCGTATCTGTTTCTGGCCTGGCTGATGGAGCACATAACGCAGATTGAGCTGTAGTTTAAGTTCGGCGAAGGAGGAGCGGTTTGAAGCAGGAAGTAAAGGATATGCTCGGAATGCTTTATCCCATGGAAAAGGCGGAGAGCCGGGAAAAGCGTTTTGAGAGAGGAAGAAGAACAAAGGTGCTGACGGCGGGCCTGCTGCTGGCGGCGGTTCTGCTGCCGCCTGCCATAAGCGGGACGAAGGGCGCGGTGCTTGAGGCTTACCGGATCACACGGCCAGAAAAGGGGAGCAGCGAGGTGCTGCTTACCGTCGACAGCGGGACATACTCCGCACAGATTCCGCTGGAGGTGGGTGCGAAAGTGCGGACGGGAGGAGAGCTGGAAGAGCTGTTTTCCGAAGCGTTTGAAGAGCTGGAAAAAAGAATGCAGGGGAAGAATAGTTCTCTTTCGGAGGTGGAGTATTCCCTGGTGCTGCCGGACGCACTGCCGGAGCTCGGAGTGGAGATATACTGGGAAACCTCGGACAGCACTCTGCTACAGCCGGACGGGAGCGTGTGCAACCACGAGCTGGAAAAGCCTGCCGGAATTGTACTCGGGGCTACAGTGGTATATGCCGGGGAAAGCCGCAAAAGGAGCTATCCGGTAACAATACTGCCCTATCCGTACAGCGGGCAGGAGCTGTTTGAGCGGGAGGTTCTCCGCGCCGTCGGGGAGAGCAGTGAAAGGACATCGGAGCTTGATTATATGGAGCTGCCTCAGAGTGTGTCCTCCGGCGAGCTGTACTGGGAGGAGGCCGGGCGGAGCGGAGCGAGCGGGCTTTTGCTTTTGTGGGTGGTTCTTTTGCTGCTGCTCTATTTTCATGAGACGTCAGAGCTCCTCGGGCGGATGAAAAAGCGCGAAGGGCAGCTGCTTGCCGACTATCCCGATTTTCTGAGCCGTTTTTTACTGCTGCTCGGAGCCGGGATGAATGTCAGGGGAGCCTGGGAAAGGATGACGGAGGATTATAAAAAGAACGGTCGATGCCGCTATGTCTATGAAGAAATGAAACGTACGGCGGCGCAGCTGGAGGTCGGCATGCCGGAACTGCAGGCGTATGAAATATTCGGAAGGCGCTGCGGGCTTTTGCCGTACCTGAGATTTACGGCCATATTGTCCCAGAATCTGAGAAAGGGCTCCCGGGGGATTGCGGAGCTTTTGCAGTCGGAGGCGCGCGAGGTGTTTTCCGAGCGGATGGCGCAGGCCAGACGAAAGGGGGAGGAGGCCGGAACAAGGTTGCTGCTGCCCATGGGCGGCATGCTGGTGCTGGTGCTGGTCGTCATACTGGTGCCGGCGTTTGCAAGCTTTGCGCTGTGAAGAAAACGGCGGAAAAAGTATGAGAGACGGCATAAAAAGGGATAACGGACAGGGAAATGGAAGGAGAGACAGGTGTAAGATGGAATCAAACGAAAAGTCGAAAATGAGGCGGACAGTGAGAGAAGAAGTGAGGCGGAAGGTATGATGCAGGACGGAGACGGAAGGAAGGCAGAAAGCGTGATGCAGGACGAGAACGGCAGGAAGGCGGAAAGCGTGCGGCAGGGTGAGAATGGGAAAAGGGAGGATAATGAGATGTGTGGTTGGAACGAAAAGGAAGCAAAGGAAGTAATGCGGAATGAGTGCGGGAGCAGGGAGGAAAGCAAAATGAAGGATGGGAAGGAAGCAGGAAGCGAAAATAAAACGCAGGAGGGCGCAGTCTGGGAAGAAAGAGAAAAGGAGAAAGGGATGCTGCCGGATGAGTCCCAAGAAAGATGTGAGGAAGAAAGG